>JBCEBX010000198.1:0-3859 GCA_039206455.1 Asticcacaulis sp. | reverse complement strand
AATCGAACCAGCGACACGCGGATTTTCAATCCGCTGCTCTACCAACTGAGCTATCCAGGCCCTTAACCGTTTGTACGGGCCGTGTCGGGAAACTCTCACCGACAGGAGAGGCCGGTCTATAAGCGAGGGTTTCGCGCTTGGCAAGCGCACAAACCGGCAAAAACCCAAAAAATCGCTCTATTCCGGCTCTTCGTCGCGAAAAGATGAGGATAAATCCTCAGACTCGGGGTTTTCCCCGCTTTCGGTCCCCAAAGCGCCCGATCCGTCAATGACATAGTCGCCTTTGAGCCAGTGCCCGAGGTCAATATCCGCGCAGCGTTTGGAACAGAACGGCGTGTAATCCTTTGCCGCATTGGGAAGCGTGTCGTCAGCCACGAAATAGGGGGTGCGGCAGCGGGCGCATTTACGTTGGGTGGGCATGGATCACTCCAAAATCAGTTTAAACGCAAAATAAGGCCATTTACGGCGTTTTCATGGGCCTCAGGGTGCAGTCGCGGGGATAAGGGGTCCTGACTGTCCTTAAGGGCCTGTGTGACGACCTCAAGGACGCGATGCGGTGCCTTCAGGGCAAACATGGCACCGCCGTCGCCACGGGCCTCAGTGGCGGCGCGCCACAACAAACGACGGGCCTGCCTCAGGGGCGTGTTCGCCAGCGCCCTGTGCGGCGCGGCACCCCACGGACGGCTGAGTTGCAGCGTCCCGAAGCGGTTCGGCCCGCCCAGACTTATCACCGGTGCCTCAGGGCCGAATGCTTCGGTCGTCAGTATCTTGAGGCGGTCGAAGTCATGGCGCGACCCGATCAGGTCAATCACTACAAATCCCGCCAGATTGCTCAGGCGCAGGAGGCGGGCAGTCTCAAAGATCGCCTGCTCATTAGTTTTGCGGATGGCGGCCTTGAGGTTACGCGCCATGCCGTCTGCGGCATTACCGAGATCGACATCGAGTGCCACCAGTGCGCGCGTCGCCTCAAGGGATATGTCCGCGCCATTGCCCAGACTTATGACGGTGGCCAGCGCCTGTGTTTCGGCCATGTCGAGATTATCGGAGGCGTCTTCGCCGGTCATGACCTCAGGAGCGTCTGAGCCGATCAGGGCTTTGGCCTGCACCTTCAGGCGGGTGACTATGTCCTGAGGGGCTGAGAGGCGGCGCACCGGCCCTTCGGTCACGCCAGTGACCCGCGCCCGCGCCAGCTGGTCGCCGCGTGGTTCCGCGACGATTTCAATATCAAGGAAGCTGCCTTCGGAGGCATCGGTCTTATGGGCGTCGATTATCGCCTGTTGGCCATCGGCCAGTTGCACGAAGCCTATGGCACCGCTGCGGGCGCTCAGGCGGGCGACCGAGCGCACCCCCATAAGGGTCAGGGAAGGATCGTTGATCAGGCCTTCGAGATAGAGATGCGGCTGACCGTTACGGAACACCGCTCCGCGACCAAAGCCGAAGCGCTGTTCGTACCAGAGCTTCAAGCCCGATAGCCCGCACCGGTCAGCAACTGGCGCGTCTCATAGAGGGGCAAACCGACCACCGCCGGATAGGACCCGTTAAGGGCGATGACAAAGGCCCCTGCCCGTCCCTGAATGCCATAGCCACCGGCCTTGCCCAGACCTTCGCCGCTTTGGACATATGCGTCGATTTCGGCGTCGCTCAGGCGCTTGAATTGCAGGCGGGTTTCGACGACGCGTTGAGATACGCGATCCGGTGAGACGAGCGCCACGCCGGTAAAGACGCGGTGGTTGCGGCCTGACAACAGTTTGAGGCAGTCGCGGACTTCGGCGTCGGTTTCGGCCTTAGGCAGGATACGCCGTCCCATGCTGACGACCGTATCGGCGGCGAGCACATAGGCCGGTGCGCCAAAACGCGCGGCGACGGCCTGCGCTTTAGCACGCGCCAGACGCGCCGCCAGCTGACGCGGGGTTTCACCGTCCAGAGGCGTTTCATCAATATCGGAGGTTATAACCTGATCCGCCTTAAGGCCGATCTGCGCCAGAAGCTCGAGGCGACGCGGGCTGGCGCTGGCCAGAATGAAGGGCGTCGCACTCATGGCCGCTCCGGTCACTTACTTGAAGCGATAGGTAATACGGCCCTTGGTCAGGTCATAGGGCGTCATTTCGACCATGATCTTGTCACCGGCCAGCACGCGGATGCGGTTCTTGCGCATCTTGCCGGCTGTGTGGGCGATGATTTCGTGATCGTTTTCCAGCTTTACGCGAAACGTCGCGTTAGGCAGCAATTCAACCACCGTACCCGGAAACTCCAGAAGCTCTTCTTTTGCCATTCGGTCCCGCTTGGATAGAGAAATAAAATATCGGGCGAATCCACCATGGACGCTCGCCCGATAAAACCGTGGCGCTCCCTTTATACCCAATCGCCGGAATTTTAAAGGTGTAAATACGAAAAGGCCCCGAACCATGCCTTTAATGACGGGTTCGGGGTATAGTCGCCGCGCACCGAATAGGCGTTGTTAAAGTGGTACTGAGCGCCGACGCCGTAATCAAAGGCCGTACCGTCTTCGACGTTAGGCGTACCTGCGTGGTTCTTAAGCTTGGTGTCAGAGACACCCATACGACCGATCAGGTCAAAGCTCGGGCTTACCGGCAGGTAACCTACGGCATAGGCGGCCTTACGGTTGGTCAACTTGTACTTACCCGATTGCGTCACGTCGGATTTCGTACCGAGCGCCAGTTCACCTTCGACACCGAAGTGCGGGGTCAGCTTGGCCCCAAGGCGGCCATTGATAGATTCAAGATCGGAGTCAGTCTTGTTGTTACTGGTTTTACCGACACCCAGCGAACCATACATTTCAGGCTGGGTCAGAGACTGTGCGGCGGCACCCTGGGCGCCCAGAGCGGCAACAGCTACGGCAGCGGTGGCAATAAGCATGGTCTTCATAATGTGCTCCTATTCTCTTTTACAAGGCGGCCTCTTTGATAGAGTGCTCGCCGCCTCTGAGGGGAGCGCTTCGTAAGCGCAAGTCACCTCAGCGACACATACAGATTTAGGGGCGTAAAGGGGCGCGATTAGGCCCGACAAAAGACCATTTCAGGGCAATTATATAAGCAAAACATCAATTTAAGGAGTTTTCGCCGCAAAGCCGCCCTGATGATGAACGCGAAATGAACGATCGTTCATTTTTGGAAAAACAACAGAAATGTGGTATTTTTGCACTCCATCACGTACTCCCATAGGGTGATTTACATAACAAAACCTCTCGATGATACTTTTTGAGCTATTTTAAATGGACAATATCAAAAAAATCACTCCACACTACTCTACACCAAATGATGCTCGAACGGAATAATGCGACTGTGTCCAACCTTGATGCCCTAAAAGCAAATGTTCAAAATATCTGCCAGAAGTATGCAGATAGGCGAACACGTTCTAGAAGATTATTTCTTGGTGAACAGGCAAAGGTATTCACTCAAGATATTGATCGCGAGTTTGATATAAAATCAAAAGTATCAAATATATTCAAAATCCCCCACTCATCTATAAATTTTTGCGGCTCCGCTCAGCTTGGATTTAGCGTACATAAGGATAGATTATTTACTCCCAGAGTTTCAGATCTGGATATAGCGTGTATAGATACGCAACTTTTTCAGAACGCATGGTCAGACATAATAGAAACAACACGCGCATTCACAGACAAAAGCTCATTTACATCAGAAGCAAAATTACTATCTTTCAAAGATATGATAGTAAAAAGGGGAATGATACTTGTTGACCAAATGCCAAACTCAGATTTATCCCTGAAATGGAAGGACGATCAAAGTGTTCTTAGTAGAGAAAACAGTTCAGTCTTTTCCAAAATAACATTTGCCATATATCTGAACGAATACGCATTTTGCTGGAAGCAAGATAGCGC
>JBCEBX010000197.1:0-3870 GCA_039206455.1 Asticcacaulis sp. | reverse complement strand
CATAATACCCTGTCATGTTATTTATGTGTGCGCATTGACTAAAATCAACCTATGGTAATTTTATATCTTTGTGCACGTCTATGAATTTTAAAACAGGTCGGCGCGCAGGCCGAGCCAGAGACGGCGACCGGGAACACTGTAACCACCGGCGGTTTCGTAATCGGCATCGCCCAGATTTTCGACGCGGCCATAGACGGTAATGCGTTCGCGGATCTTATAGGCGGCGCGCAGATCAAGCACACCATAGGGTTTCAGACGCGTGGTCGAGAAATCTGAATCGCGGGTCGAACCGGCGTAACGCAGGCCGAGGCCGATGTTGAAATCAGGTGTGACAGTATGGGTGATGTCGATATTGCCCAGATGACGCGGACGACGCGGCAGGTCGATGTCCATCACGGCGTCTTTGGCGATCACATGGCTGTAGTTAGCCCGCAGGCGGGTATTGGCGGTCAGATCGCCTTCGAACTCAAGCTCCAGACCTTCGGCTTCGGTGCGGGCGCGGTTGAGGTAATAGCCGCCCCATTCGCCGCGATCATCACACAGGGCGATGGGCGCTTCGTAGCAGTTGATATAGGTGAAGTGGTTCTTCGTTTCGCGCTTGAAGGCCGTCAGGCTGAGGCGGGCGCGGCGGGCCGTCAGGTAATAGTCCACGCCGATTTCACCGCTTTCGGCTTTTTCGGGCGCAAGGTCAGGGTTACCTGTGTCGGAATAGAGCTGATAGAGGCTCGGGGCATTAAAGCCCTGACCGAAGCTTGCGCGCAGCACCAGATTGTCGGTGACCAGATAAGAGGCTGAGACGTGGCCAATGGTATGATCGCCAAAGGTTTCGTGATCGGCGTAGCGCAGGCTGGCGGTGAGGTTAAAAGCGTCGGTGAAGTCATGCGAGGCCTGCACAAACAGGCTATCTATAGACACGTCCTTATCCATGACCGGCCCGCCATAGGCCTGATAGGTGGCTTCAGATTGCTCGTGGCTGGCACCGAACACCAGACGGGTGACATCGCTCAGATGCGCCGTGCCGGTATAGTCGAAGGTGCGCACCTTGCCCTTGCCATTCAGGTTTTCTACGTCTGTACCACTGTAGTCGTGGCGTTCTGAATCGACCTGAGAGAGCGACAGGGCGTGGGTCATATTCGCGCCGGTAAAGCGATAACCAAGGCTATAGATGCTTTCCAGCACATTGCCGTAGTCACCCGTGTCACCGAAATTATCATAATCGGAATGGCTGCGGGTACGCAGAGCGCTGAGGGTTACAGCAAGCGCGTCGCTGATGGCGTAACCCAGACCCAGACGGTACTGATTCTGGCTGAAGGTGTCGATTTCCGTGCCGCTTTTGAGGGCGGACAGGTCGGATTCTTTGGTGCGCCCGGCGGCAAGGCGCCAGGTCAGTTTGTCCTGCTTGCCGCCAAGGCTCAGGCGGACGGCACCATAGTCTTCAAGCCCTTCGAGCGAAAAGCGACCTTCGAGCGGGCGGGTAACGGACTTGCTCGACAGGCTGACGACACCGCCAACGGCACCGGAACCCCACAGGGTGGCGAATGGGCCGCGCACGACTTCGATGCGCTCAATGTCGCCCGCAATCAGCAGGCCGGCATTGATATTGCCGCCGATCTGCGTCGGATCGGCCAGACGTATGCCATCCAGCACATAGATGGTGTGGTCGCTTTCAGCCCCGCGGATACGCGTCGTGGCAACGGTGCCGAGACCGCCATTCTGGGCGATGGTGGCTGAAGGGGTAAGGGCCAGAAGTTCAGCGACGTTCAGGGCCTGCTTGTTTTCGATGGTCGCGGCATCCAGTACGGCAACGCTCTGGCCGGTCTTCAGAATCGGTGTCGGGGCGCGCGTGGCGGTGACGATAATCGTCTCTTTCGGGTTTTCTGCCTGATCGGCAAAGGCGACAGGGGCGGCGGCGATCAGCGCGGCGGCGCAAACGGTGCGAAGCAGGGTGTGGGACATAGGTATTTAAGCCTTCAGGCACGAATGGATGATCATTGCGTGCGGGAAAGCACGCAGTGAACGGACATATCGTCTCTGGGGAACAAGCCTTTTAAGCCTATCCGCTCTTGCGACTGCCCCGGTCACGCGAAGGACGACAGCAAAGGCAGGTCTCCTGACTTGCGCCTCAGACGTTTCATGTCGCCTTCCCGATGAAATTCATCAGTGGCCTGTGACAGGAAACTCGGCGTTCACAGTTGCGGGGACAGTGCGGAGATTACATCCGCTTCCCTTTTAAGCCGTATAAATACGGCACCATTGCACAGGGCTGCGCTTAGGGCAGGGGGCAGGCAGGGTCAAGATCGCTTCAGGCTGATTTTCAAAGGCTGTGGCGCGAAAGCCTCGCCAGAGACGGGCGGAAAATATGTCGCTGAGGTGTTTCCTTTCGATGGAAATCGATTTATAGCTTTGGTCAACATCCCACGCCCGGTCGCAAAGGCCGGGCGTAGCTATTTGTGAAAGACGTCTGAACATGTCTGATATTCTGATGCCTAAGGCTACCGCTGTGTGGCTGGTTGAAAACACATCGCTGACCTTTGAGCAGATCGCCGATTTCTGCGGCATGCACCTGCTTGAGGTTAAAGGCATCGCCGATGGCGAAGTGGCCCGTGATATTCGGGGGGCTGACCCCATCGCTAATGGTCAGTTGACGCGCGAAGAGCTTGATAAGGCCGAGCAAACCAGTGCCTATCGTATGAAGGCGCAAAAGAGCCGTCATGCGGAACTGCTTAAGCCCGCCAAGAAAGCGCCGCGCTATACGCCGGTGTCACGCCGTCAGGATCGTCCGGACGCCATTTCGTGGTTTGTGAAAAACCACCCGGAAGTGACTGACGCGCAGATTTCCAAGCTTTTGGGCACCACGAAATCAACTATCGAGCAGGTGCGTAACGGGACACACTGGAACGCTACGAACCTGAAGCCGGTTGATCCGGTGACGCTCGGTCTGGTGTCGCAGATCGAACTGGATGCCGCGGTACGCAAGGCTGCGGACGTTAAGCGCAAGCAGGCTGAAAAGCTGGGCATTCCTTATGAAGATCCATCGCTGAAGCCTGCTGTGACGGTTCAGCCGGTGGATGACGATGACGATCCCTATGCCCGCAAGTCTGATCTGACGGCTGAGGATGTCTTTGGTTCGGCGTTTAATAAGCCCGTAGATAAGGAAGATGAAGACGACGCCTACTAAGGCCGGATCGTTTCTGACGTATTTTAAACGCCCTCTTCGTTTAACGGAGAGGGCGTTTTTTATGGTCTCAGGTTTCGCTCCACATGCGCAGCAGATTGCCAATGGTTTTTTGCGCCGTAAGTCGGGCAGGGCCTTGGGGGACCGCATTCTGAAGTTGCCACAGATCAAACAGGATTTCCCGCTGGTCTTCGCGCCGGATCAGGCTCTGGACCCAACCGACACAGGCCAGACGTTCGCCTTTGGTGACCGGCGTGACCTGATGAATAAGGCCGGTGCGGTAAACCACCATGTCTCCGGCCGCGAGGCGTATATCGCGTGTGCCTTCGGGGCCTTCGAGGCTTAAGGCGCCGCCTTCATAGGTTTCAGGATCGGCGAGAAACAGGGTGAAGGACAGGTCGGTACGCAACGCATCCCCGTCTTCATCACGCATCAGGGCATCGTCCGTATGCAGGCCATAGGCATTATCCGGCCCGTAGCGGGAAAACAGCAGCTTTGACCAGCGGGCCGGACGGGCATAGTTGGCAAACAGGGGCTGTGACATCAGTTTTTTGCGCACGAAATCCGCCAGCGCCGCCGTTTTCGGATGGTCGGCATCGGCCTGACTGTTGGCCTTGACCTGACGTGCGGTTGCACCCGCACTCAGGCGGCCATCCCTGAAAGGAAGGTCCGCGAGGATGTGACGTACCCTCGAC
>JBCEBX010000196.1:0-3872 GCA_039206455.1 Asticcacaulis sp. | reverse complement strand
GTCTCAACCTTCACCGAGTCGAACAGGCGGGTTTCCTGATCGATGGTGCCACCGTCCTCGATGATTTCGATCTGACGGCGGGCTTCGTATTCAATCGCCTGCTGCATGAAGCGGAACGAGTTGACGTTTTTGATTTCGCAGCGCGTCCCCAGTTGCTTGAAATCGCCCGTCTCACGAAAGCGCTCATAGGCACCGGGCTTACAGACCGACACATTGACGTCAGCGCGCATATTGCCCTTTTCCATGTCACCATCAGACGTCCCGAGGTACACAAGGATGGTGCGGATTTTCTTGAAATAGGCCACGGCCTCTTCGGCGGAGCGAATGTCAGGCTTTGAAACGATTTCCATCAGCGCCGTACCGGCCCGATTGAGATCGACATAGGTGGCGTTCGGATCAAGATCGTGGATCGACTTACCGGCATCCTGCTCAAGGTGCAGACGCTCAATGCGTACAGGCTTTGACGTGCCGTCAGACAGGTCGATCAGCACCTCGCCCTCACCCACGATGGGGTAGAACAACTGGCTGATCTGATAGCCCTGAGGCAGATCCGGATAAAAATAGTTTTTACGGTCAAACCGCGAATGGGTATTGATCTGCGCCTTAAGGCCGAGACCGGTTTTCACCGCCTGTTCGACGCAATAGCGGTTCAGCACCGGCAACATGCCGGGGAAGCCCGCGTCCACAAGGCTCACCTGCTCGTTCGGCCCTGCGCCGAAACCGACAGCCGCGCCGGAAAACAGCTTTGAGTTCGAGGCCACCTGAGCGTGAATCTCAAGGCCGATAACGAGTTCCCACGGGCCTGTGCGGCCCTGAATTGATTTAGAGTCGGTCATAAATTCCCTATAGCCGAAAGGCTGGTCTGTGGCCAAGATGCTTTCGCAAAAAAGCACCGGCCAGTCTCAACATATGTCGCAACGTCTCCGGCATTTACAAACCCTATTATGTCTGACAATATATCGTAAAAATGGATCGCTGGAAACGCGACCTTACGGGAGAGTAACATGTCGCTATCGCTAAAGCCTAAAGGGCTTATGGCTCTTATTGCCGTTCTTTTCAGCGCCCTTCTGTCCGGTGGCGCACTGGCTCAGACGCCAGACAATACACAGCTGTCGGTCGGCACCAAATTCGTCAAGGATTACTGCCTTGAGGCCCGCGAAGGCGATTCCAGCGCCATCATAAATAAATGTAATGCGGGCCCCCTTCAGGGGCTGCGTTACGACGAAGAAACCGGCCACCTGCGTCAGGGCGACAAATGCCTTGCGGCTACCACGCGCGGACAGCCCCTGACGGTGACAGGCTGCGCCGATTCCGACGATCAGAAATGGACGTTTAACCCCAACGGCACGCTCCAGAGCGATTCCGGCCAGTGCGCAGATATACTGAATTTTCAAAAGGGTGCAGGCACGCCGGTTATCGGCTGGGAATGTACAGGCACAGAAAATCAGGCCTTTTTCGCCACGCGTATAAAAATTACCACGGCCACACCTACTCAAAGCGCTGCGGCACCTGCTGCCCTGCAACCGGTTAAGGGCTTACCCGTTATTGCCAGCTATTTCACACAAGGTCGTTGTCTCAATACGCTTGGCAATCGCGGCACGATCACGGTTGATAATTGCGACCGCCAACCCAACCAGAGCTTTGCCTTCAAAAGCGGTGTATCGGGGGCCATAGTTCAGGGTGATAAGTGTCTGTCCTACGGTCAGAAAGGCCAGCCACTAAGGCTTGAGGCCTGCACAGGGGCAGCCGGACAGGACTGGGCCTTCACCACCGAAGGCACCTTGCGTAACCGTGACAATCTTTGCGCAGACATATTCGCCTTTGATACGCGGGCGGGTACGGATGTCATTGCCTGGGACTGCACCCATACAGACAACCAGAAATTCTATCCGGCAGTCGCCGCCGAGGCGGGCAGCTTCTCATACGGCCCCGCCCTGGCTGAAAGCCTGCGGGCAGACAGCAAGATCACGACCGTCTCCATGCAGCCCGGTTTCTCGGCCCTCAATGTGACCGGTGCTAATGGCAAGCCCGTATCTGCCGATAGCAACAATGCCATCACCGGTGGTCAGAACAATACCCTGATCGTCGGGGGTGCTGGCGTCCTGACCAAACGGTTTGTCAACGGTCTGGCGGCCCCATCCGTTACCAGCGCAGACGATGCGACAACCAATATTTCACCCTCAGACTGGGCGTTCTTCTCAGGAACGACCGCCGGAGTTATGCCGCTTCAATAAAGGGGGCTCTCAGGCACAGCCTCATAAAAAAAACGCCAGAGCCTGTAAGCTCTGGCGGTTTTCTTTTTAGCGATAATTACGCTTTGGCTTGTACTGTCTTACCTTGCCATTTTTGTGCGTATAGTAGCTGTCGTAGTAGGGACGCTCATTATAATAGGCGACCCGATATCCCTCAGGCGCCCGTGGGGGCGTGTAATAACGTCCGCCATCATAGACATAATAACGGTTATTCAGGCACTCGGCCTTGTTCTTTTCTTTCTGGTGCTCACCAATCTGGTTGCCGACAACGGCACCAACCACGCCACCGAGAATAGTGCCTTCGGTCTTGCGGCCATCACTGGCGGCCACATTACCGAGCGCCGCCCCGGCTGCCGCGCCTATCACTGTGCCCTTGGTCTTGGTGTTCTGAACCTTTTCGTAGCAGAACCCGTCATAGCGGTTTTGCGCCTGTGCCGCAGAAGCCGCACCCATAAATGTCAGAGCCATGGCTACCGCGCCAACACCGGCGGCGATCTGTTTATATCCGGAGGTCATGCTCAAATCCTTTCAAATCAACTTTACAAAATCATCATCTACGTGATGACTGAAGCTTAAGCCCCCGTCCCTGAACCGTAACTGAACGAAGGCTTAAGGCAGGAAGAAGCTCAGCCTACTGGCCATAGGGCCTTAAGCCACCGTCATTATAGGTGGGCGGATTGTTCGACTGATTATATCCGCGCCACTCATAGTCATAGCCGTTGCGGCGGACGTAGAGATCAGCATTGCCGGGGCGCTGATAGAAGTAGGTTGTCGTGTACCCTGCGGGCGGACTATCGGGTTCATAATAACCGTTTTCAAAGATGTAATAGCGCCCATAAAGACACTCGACATTCTGGTTATTATTCTGGCGGTTCTTGGCGACCTGATTACCGATAATGCCACCCAGAAGGCCACCAAGTACGGTGCCTTCGGTTTTATTGCCCTTACCGGCAATTACATTACCGAGGACCGCGCCGCCAGCGACACCGATTACGGTGCCCTTGGTGCGTGCCTGACTGTTTTTCTGGTAGCAATAGCCGTCATAGGCTGCGCCGGAATGGTGGGTCTGAGCCATGGCGGGCGCCGATCCCATAAGCACGAGGCTTCCTGCTGCCAGCAACAGAGGCTTAATATTAGGCGTAATCATAGCACATGCCTTTCCTAAGGTTTCATGACCTTAAGATAGGACAATGCGTGTAATCCTTCTCCGCGAAACATGCCGCGCAAAAATAAAGAACTGATGGGTTTTAAAGGCTTATGCGCCCGGCACCCAGGCCTGAAATTCGATTTCAACCTCAGCACCATAGGCCAGACCGCTGACACCAAAAGCCGTGCGAACCGGCAGACGGGTTGGCTGGAAAAACGGTTTATAGATGCGATTGAACGCACCCCATTTGTCCATGTCTGTCAACATGACCGTGGCTTTGAAGACATTATCAAGACTGAGGCTGTAGCGCTCGAGAATGGCCTGACTGTTATGCATGATCTGGCGCACCTGCCCGTCAAAGCCCTCAACCAGTTGCCCGTTATTATCCAGTCCGATCATCGCCGAAAGATAAAGCACAGGGCCAACCTGAACCGCCTCAGAGAATGGTGATCGTGGATGCGGGTGCATATAGA
>JBCEBX010000195.1:0-15464 GCA_039206455.1 Asticcacaulis sp. | reverse complement strand
TTGAAAAATATTGATAATATTCAATAATATAACAGTTATTAACCATGAAAATCACGACTTTTATGAACCGTGATGCCTAAGAAAATACCAGATTGGCACAAATTCCACCCGCAATTTGCCCTTAACCCCGGCCGTCAGACGGCTTGGCAAACCCATCGACTGTGCGTAAGGCTTTGGGCCACAGAGAATTCAGGACGTCTTATCTATGAGCGATGCCCAAACGGTCTGCCTCGAAGACCTTACCCTTGGCCAAACCTATGAACGTGTCTTCACCGCGACTGATGCCGTGATCCGCGCCTTTGCCGATGTCTCCGAAGATCACAATCCCATCCATGTCGACGAAGACTTTGCCGCCACCACGCCTTTCAAGGGTCGCATCGCACACGGTGCCCTGCTGGGCGCATGGATTTCCGCCACCATCGCCGGTGGCTTGCCGGGGCGCGGCTCTATCTATGTCTCGCAGAACCTGAACTTCAAACGTGCGGTTAAGCTTGATGACGAAGTGACCATCATCCTGACGGTTACCGACATTGATCTCAAAACCGCGCACGTCACCCTGTCAACGGTCGCAAAGGTGCGCAACAAGCTGTTTGCCGATGGCGAGGCCGAAGTTATCGCGCCGCGTCGTCCAGCCTGAGAGTCCGTCCGTGTCTTCGCTTAAAGCCTTTCTTCTGACGCTCGAACCGGGCGGTGACCTGCGCTCCAGCGCCCTGAATGACGCCGCCGTCTCACAGGCCTTGCCCAAGGGCGTGTCCGCCGCCATAGGCAGCTTTGATGGCGTCCATCTGGGCCATCAGCGCGTCATAGAAAACGCCGTGGCCACAGGGCGCAGGCACAACGCCCCGTCCGCCGTCATCGCCTTCGATCCGCATCCTCAGACCTATTTCCTGCAAAAGGCCGGCAAGGCGGTCGAACCGTTTCGCCTGATGTCACTTCCCCAGCAACTCAAGGCCTTTGAGGCGCTTGGGGTCGGCACGGTGTTCGTACTGCGCTTTGATCCGGTATTGGCGAGCCTTAGCCCCGAAGACTTTGTGCGCATTCTGCTGTATGAGCACCTTAAGATCGTTCATGTCGCCTGTGGCTTCGATTTCAGGTTCGGCCATAAGGGCGCGGGTGATGCCCCCCTGCTGGCGCAACTGGGGACACAGTTTGGCTTTACGACCTCTGAAACCGCCTGTCAGACCGATGAAACCGGCCACAAGCTGTCCTCATCCGCCGTGCGCGAAGCCCTGCTTGATGGCAATGTACAACTGGCCGGTCACATCTTAGGTCGGCCTCAGGCCTATCGTGGTGTCGTGACGCGTGGCGACCAGATTGGCCGCACCATCGGCTTCCCCACGGCCAATATCGATATGGGCGACTATCTGCGCCCGAAAAAAGGCGTCTATGTCACCCGTACCACGCTCGATAATGGTCAGATCTTCGGCAGCGTGACCAATTTCGGCAACCGCCCGACGGTCAACGGCCTGTCCGAACGCTTTGAAACCCACATCTTCGACCTTGATCATGAAATCTATGATCGCGTCATCGAAGTCGAACTTCTGCACTATCTCAGACCCGAGCAGAAATTCGACAGCTTCGACGCCCTCAAGGCCCAGATCGCCAGAGACGCCGAAACCGCCAAAGCCTATTTCAAAGATTAGGGCCTATTTCGCGGGCTGAATATCGATCCCGTCCAGAATCAGGTCCTGCTGCGGGCTGACGATTGACACCGTATACGTCCCCGCCAGTAACTCAAGCGTCACGCTTTCGCTCAGGCGGTTATTCAACACCCCTTGTGCCCAATAGGCATTCTGATCCGTCCGGTCAAAGTTCAGGGTCTGTGCCTGACCGTTCACCACCACCTCAAGCCTCCAAGCCGTCGCGCCATCGGTCGGATAGATCGGTATAATATGCGCCGTCACGGTCCATTTACCCGCCTCCGGCACCTCAGCGGTCACACGGTTTTGCGCACCGGCCTTTAATGCCCGCACACTGCCTTCGCCGCGACCCAGCCCCTGCACAAAGGCCCAGTCCTTGTTGGCCGTCGCCTCAAGCCGGATCACCGGATCATGGATCTTGACCATCGGCAGTTCACCGTCTTTGGCCAGCCCCTCAGCCGGCAGCATCGGGGCCGCCAGACGATAGGACAGCCACAGATTATCCGCCGGTTCTTCATTGATGAACCCGCGCCATTTGCCACCGGCAATATCCTCGCCATATGCCCGCGTCAGGTTTTTGAGCGCCGCATCCGCCGCCCGCGCCTTATAGGCATGAATCATCCCGCGCTCAGGGTTATTTTCATAGCTCCCCGCAAAGGATTCCAGCGCAAAGAACCGCTCATTGGCCAGCGCCGAGGCCTTGACCGGATATTCAACCAGCTGGAAAAATCCGTCGCGTTGCGCCTCTGGCACTGCCGCCTTTACGCCCTCAAGGTCATTCGTCATGGCCTTAAAGGCCCCGAGACGCGGCAAGACCTCATAGACAGGTAAGCCCGAACGCCCGCGCCGTGCCGTCGGCAGATGATATTGCAGATGCTCCGGCTTGCGCACGTAATTCAGGCGGTAATACTGATCCAGCACCCCGCCAATGGCTTCGGATTGGGTAGCCCCAAAGGTCTTCGCCGCAAAATGATTGAGATATTCACGCTGCGACAGCTTGCGCACCCCGTCTACATCCCACGCCAGATCAAAAATATAGCTGAGATTGACCTCGGCAGGCTTGATGTCTCCGGCATTGATCATCCAGAAACGGTCAATGCCGTTATCATAGGCCCGCGTCAGTTCCGCCCCGATCAGGGCCGGTGGCGTCGTCGACAGCCACAGATAGGCCATCGGCGCCCCCAGATAGGACAGGTGATAATAGACGCCCGACCCGCCGGAACGCTTGCGCTCATCGGCATTCGGAAATTGCCGGATATAGCCGAAATTGTCGTTCGGCCACACCAGAGTGACATCCTCAGGCACCTTCAAGCCCGCCCGATAGATTTCCAGCACTTCCTTATAGGGCACAAACATCTGCGGCAGGCCTTCGGGATCACCCACCTCCTCGCGCAGCATCTGACGCTGATCGGTAATGATCCGATCCAGCAGGTCGCGGCGTTCCTCAACCGTATTGACGCCGACAATGCCGGAATCGTGGATGCCGCGCATCCCCAGACTATAGTGGCTTTCATAGGCGTGGTTGGTCTTCAGACGCTCGCGCCAATAGGATTGCACCCCTTCGGCATTGATCACATAGTTGAACTGCGATCCGGCCTCTTTCCACTCGCCCACATTGTTGCGCAACATCGGCTCGGCATGGCTTGAGCCCATGACAATAGCATAACGATCCGCCAGTTTCGCATTTTCAGGATCGGCATTGAACGGCGTCGAAACCTTATGCATGGCGGGCCACAGCGTATTGGCCTTCAGGCGCAGCAACAGCTCAAACACCTTCTCATAGGTTTTCGGCCCGATATTACCCGTTTCCGGATCAAAGGTGTTAGCCGCCCATGGAAACAGGCCCCAGTCCTCGTCATTGATAAACAGGCCGCGATATTTCACCGACGGGCCTTCCGAGAGATACTTGACCGACCCCGTATAGAGCGCTGCCTTCTTCTGAGGCGCAACATCCGCCCACCAGTACCAGGGTGATACGCCAATCGCTTCCGACAAGGCATAGACGCCATAGGCTGTCCCGCGCCGGTCAGACCCCACAATCACCAGCGCCGCCTCAACGCCCTGAACCGGCTTTTGCACGCTGATGACCGCATAACATTCCCAGCAGTCAGCAAGCGCGGACACATTGATTTTACGCCGCCTGATCAGGTCTTCAATCAGCGGATTAGCACCTTTCGTGCCGATCCATATCTGCTGCGCGGTTTGACCTGCGCCGGACACAGAAGGCGTCTTGCCGGTCACGCGGGCAATATCTTCGCCAAGGTCTTGCGCCGCAATGCCCACCACCGGTGCATCCGTAGCCGAAACCACAATATCCGCAGGCCCACCGGCGACAATGGCCACCCCACCGCGTCTCGGTGCGTCGCTGATCCATGCCGCATCGGCCCAAACCGCAGACGGCAATACCAATCCACAAAGCATCGTCAGCCAGACCCGCATGGTCACATCCTCTTTGATCATTATGAGTTAGAAACAATCAGTATCGTTCAAGCGCTACCGGATCAACCCTCCTTATCTGATAACTTTCGCCCGCCGAATTCATACTAGGCAACCCTGCCCGCCTCTGATAAACGCATGAGTTATGTCTATGATACGGGCGACTTTCCGAATTTCCAGCCCGGTATAGGCCCCTCACATCAAAGGGCCTGTGCCGGGACATATGCTCGCGCCCCCTTCTGTATCCCCATTTCCAGAGACCATATCAGACACTATGTCTTCCGAATCCCAAACGCCCCGCGACTACCGCGAAACCGTCTTTCTGCCCGAAACCGAATTCCCCATGCGTGCGGGCCTGCCCAAGGCCGAGCCGGAATGGCTTAAAAAATGGGAAGCCGCCGACCTCTATCACGCGGTGCGCAAGGCGCGTCAGGCGGCTGGCGCGGAAACCTATGTGCTGCACGATGGCCCGCCCTATGCCAATGGCAATATCCATATCGGCCACGCGCTCAATAAGATTCTCAAGGATTTCATCGTCCGCTCGCAGTTCCTGCTGGGTAAGGACGTGGACTATATTCCGGGCTGGGACTGTCACGGTCTGCCGATCGAATGGAAGATCGAAGAAGAGTTCCGCGCCAAAGGCCGCAAGAAGGACGAGGTGCCCGCCGAGGAGTTCCGTAAGGCGTGTCGCGAATATGCCGCCCAGTGGATCGACATCCAGCGCGAGGAATTCAAACGTCTGGGCGTTTTGGGCGACTGGGACAAACGCTACGCGACCATGGACTTTTCGTCCGAAGCGGCGGTGACAAAGGAGTTTCACAAATTCCTGATGTCGGGCCAGCTCTATCGCGGCTCAAAGCCCGTCATGTGGTCGCCGGTCGAACGCACGGCGCTGGCCGATGCCGAGGTCGAATATGCCAACCACACCTCACCAACCGTATGGGTGAAGTTTCCTATTAATGCTGAAAAATATAAGTCCGATACAGGAGTTGACCATCCATTCAGTGATGCCTCTGTTGTTATCTGGACTACAACGCCTTGGACCATTCCTGCTAACCGAGCTATTTCATACAACCCGCGTATTCAATACGGTGTTTATGAAGTCACAGGCGTAAAAACTGAAGAAGAACTCGGTTTTAGCCCTTGGGTACGCGTCGGCGAAAAATTGATTGTCGCTCAAAATTTAGCTGACTCAGTTTTCACTTCTGCAAACGCTACGAGTTGGAACTTGTTACGGTCGATTGACCTTGAAACTAATGAGTCAAAGCATACACACGCCCTAAACGACTTCGTGGTCATCGTATGCAAACACCCGCTGGCCGCCCTTGACGAAGGCTATGGCTTCGACGTCCCCATGCTGGCCGGTGATCATGTCACCGACGACGCCGGTACAGGCTTTGTCCACACCGCCCCCGGCCACGGCGCGGACGACTACCTGATCTGGCTCAAGTCCGGCTTCAGCCTCGATTCCATCCCCGATACGGTTGACCCTGACGGGGCCTATTACCCGCATGTGCCGCTGTTTGCGGGCCTCAAGGTCATCGAAACCGAAGGCAAGAAGGCCGGTAAGTTCGGTGCCGCCAACTCTGAGGTCATGAACAAACTGATCGCGGCCGGAAATCTGCTGGCCCGTGGCCGCGTGGAACACTCTTACCCCCATTCATGGCGCTCAAAAGCCCCGGTCATCTTCCGCAACACGCCGCAGTGGTTCATCCGCATGGATGGCGAAGGCCAGCTCCGTCAAAAGGCCATCGCCGCCATCAGGGAAACCACCTTCTATCCCGATCAGGGCCGCAACCGTATCGGTTCGATGGTTGAGACCCGCCCCGACTGGCTCATCAGCCGTCAGCGTAACTGGGGCACGCCGCTGGCCATGTACGTCGATAAAAAAACCGGCGAACCACTCAAGGATCAGGGCGTCAACGACCGCATCACCAAGCTGATCGAGAGCGAAGGCGCCGATGCATGGTTCCTGCGTCCCGACGAAGACTTCCTCGGCAACGCCTATAACCCTACCGATTTTGAAAAAATCACCGACATCCTTGATGTGTGGTTCGATTCCGGCTCGACCCACGCCTTTACCTTTGACGTGGCCGACAGCGACTATCCGGTCGCTGATCTCTATCTCGAAGGCTCCGATCAGCATCGCGGCTGGTTCCAGTCGTCGCTGCTCGAATCGTGCGGTACGCGTGGTGTTGCCCCGTTCAAGGCCGTCCTGACGCACGGTTTCGTGCTCGATGAGAACGGCGAGAAGATGTCGAAATCCAAGGGCAATGTCGTCGCCCCTCAGGATGTCGCCAAGGAATACGGCATCGAAATCCTGCGCCTGTGGGTCGCCCTGTCGGACTATTCCGACGACCTGCGTATCGGCAAGCAGATCATCCAGACGACCGTCGATGCCTACCGCAAACTGCGCAACTCGATCCGCTATCTCTTGGGCGCGCTCAAAAACTATGACGCTTCCGAAGCCGTCGATTACGCCGACCTGCCCTCGCTGGAACGCTATATATTGCATGGCGTGCATCAACTTGATGCCGATGTGCGTGACGCCTATCAGCGTTATGACTTCGCAGGCGTTATCCGTCCGGTGGCCGATTTTGCCTCGCAAACCCTGTCGGCGCTCTACTTCGATATCCGCAAGGACAGCCTCTATTGCGACAAGCCGTCCGACCTCAAACGCCGCGCCTGCCGCACGGTTCTGAATATCCTGTTTGAACGCCTGACGGCCTGGCTTGGTCCGATCCTCTCCTTCACCACCGAAGAGGCCCATGCCTCGCGTTACAATGAGGGTGCGAATATCTTCCGCGTGCTGGAGCCGGTGCCCGCCGAATGGCATAATCCTACTGAGGCTGACCGCTGGGAACGCATCGAGAAAGTCCTGTCGGTCGTCACCGCCGCCCTTGAGATCGAACGCCGTGAAAAGCGTATCGGCGGCGCGCTTGAAGCCGCCCCGGTCGTCTATATCGAAGACGCCCATCTGATCGCTGCTTTTGACGGTAACGACGCGGCGGAAATCTTCCGCACATCTCAGGCAACCCTGAAAAACGCAGCCGCGCCAGAAGACGCTTTCCGCCTCGATGAAGTTAAGGGCATCGGCGTCACCGTCCCCCGCGCCGAAGGCAACAAATGCCAGCGTTCCTGGCGCATCCTGCCCGAAGTCGGCTCGGACCCGCGCTATCCTGACCTGTCTTTGCGCGATGCCGAAGCCGTCGCCGCATGGGACGCACAACATGGCTGATAATATAAAATCATCCTCTCCCGTTTACGGGGCCAGAAACCATACATCCTCCCCCGTTTACGGGGCCAAAAATCTTATATCCTCCCCCGTTTACGGGGGAGGTGTCAGCGCGAAGTCGCTGACGGATGGGGGGAGCCACACCCATGTCGCTTGACACACATTTCGCCAAACCCCTCACAACCTCGCTCGGTCGCAAGGGCCTTCTGCTTGCCCTCATCGCCCTGATCCTCGATCAGGCGTCCAAGTGGTGGATCCTTTATGAATTGCAACTGAATGAATTGAAGCACGTCAACATTTCGCCGTTGTTCTCATTCACCATGGTGTGGAACAAGGGCGTCAGCTTCGGACTATTGTCTTCCGATGGCTGGGGCCGATGGGTTCTGGTGGCGTTTTCCCTTGGCGTGGCAATCTTCCTTATCGACTGGCTGCGCAAGGGGACAAAACCGGTTCTGACCTATGGTCTGGCGCTGGTGGCCGGTGGGGCAATCGGCAATGCCATTGACCGTATCTACTACGGAAAGGTGGTCGATTTTCTCGACTTTTCGGGGCTTTATTTCCCGTGGGTCTTTAATATCGCCGATGCCGCCATCAATATTGGGGTTGCCTGCCTGTTTCTGGACGTGTTCCTGCTGAACCGTTCGGAGGAAAAAGACGACGCCAAACAAGGTTAAAGTCAGTGACACGCCCCTTGGCAGGGGCACCAAAAGCAAGTAACAGTTTTCGTCCCCTTTTCAGATAAGGGCAACGACAGGAATGCGGAGCAGAATATGAAATCGGTTAGCTTGGTGGCGGGGGTAGCGCTGATGGCTGTGGTAAGCCTGACAGGGTGTAACTCCACGCGCAACGCGCTCGGCATGAACAAGGTGGTCCCTGACGAATTCCGCATTGTCACCAAGGCCCCCCTGACGGTGCCGCCTAACTTCGCCCTGCGCCCACCGGCACCGGGTGAGCCACGCCCGCAGGAACTGCAACCCGACAGCGCGGCTCGCGAAGCCCTGTTTGGTGAACGTCAGGCCGCTACACGTTCGGACGGCGAAAGACTTCTGGCCGGCAAGGCCGGTGCCGATAAGGCTGACCCGCTGGCCCGCTATGTGGTGGATGATGAATTCGGCGATCTGGCCTATAAGGACGAAAGCTTCGCCGACAAGGTTCTGTTCTGGCGCAAGAACGACCAGCCGAACCCTGACGCCGCCGCCAATACCGCATTGGGTAATGAAACTGCTGCGGTTAATGCTGACGCCGAAGCCGCCCGCATCCGTGGCCTGATCGGTGATAATTCGGTGGTCATCCAGCAGAAGAAGGAAAAAACCTTCAAACTGCCGGGGCTGTAACCCTTTCGCAAAAAAGTTTGCGCTGTCGCGCCAATACTTTTTTGCGGTTTCAATATCGGCACCCTCGGGGCGGCCCTTCGGGTGAAGGTGACATAATTCTTAAAAGGGCTGCCCTCGGGTGGCCCTTTTTGTTGGCGATACGGCGAGACTCACCTAAAATTGCCCCATGTCCATTATCGCCCGTCTGCCTCAGGATACCATCAACCGCATCGCTGCCGGTGAGGTTGTTGAACGCCCCGCCTCGGCCATCAAGGAACTGGTGGAAAATGCCATTGACGCGGGCGCAACCCAGATCGACATCACCGCAGAGAACGGCGGCCTGTCACGCATCCTGATCGAAGATAACGGGCGCGGCATGGATGAGATCGACCTGCCGCTGGCCGTCGAACGCCACGCCACTTCGAAACTGAAACCTCAGGCCGACGGCACATGGGATCTTTTGCACATTCAGACCCTGGGCTTTCGCGGCGAAGCCCTGCCGTCGATGGGCTCCGTCGCCCGTCTTGAGATCACTTCACGCACCGCCGGTCAGGAAACCGCCCTTGCGCTCACGGTTGATGCAGGACGCATAAGCCCCTTGCGCCCCGCCGCCTTCTCCCGCCCGCACGGCACGCGCGTTGAGCTCAAAGACCTGTTCTACGCCACCCCCGCCCGTCTCAAGTTCATGAAGACCGACCGCGCGGAAAACATGGCCATCTCCGAAGAGGTCAAGCGTCAGGCCATGGCCCACGAAGACGTTGGCTTTTCCCTGACCCTTGATGGCAAACGCAGCCTCAGGCTTTACCCCGAACCCAAGGGCTTTGAAGGACGGCTTAAACGTCTGGCGGCCCTTTTAGGTGATGATTTCGGTCATAATGCCCTGCTGATCGACCAGAACCGCGAAAGCGTCACCCTGAGCGGCTATGCGGGCCTGCCGACCTTTTCACGCGGCAATGCCCAGCATCAGTATCTGTTCGTCAATGGCCGTCCGGTGCGCGATAAACTACTCCAGGGCGCTTTACGCGGTGCCTATGCTGATTTTCTGGCCCGTGACCGCCATCCGATGGCCGTGCTCTATGTCGATATCGATCCGCAAGACCTTGATGTCAACGTCCATCCGGCCAAGACCGAAGTCCGCTTCCGCGACCCCTCGCTAGTGCGCGGCCTGATTGTCGGGGCGTTGAAACACGCGCTGGCCGCTGCCGGACACCGCGCCGCGACAACCGTCGCCGATCAGGCACTGAACGCCTTTAACCCGCTCACCAGCGGCTATCGTGCGCCGGTTCAGCCACCGCTGACCTTAAGCAGCGGCTACGCCCCCTCAGCCTATAGTTCGGTTGGTCTTGCCCCTCAGGTCTATGCCACGCCGGAACAGCCGCACCCCAATTATCAACCTGATTATAATCGCGAAGCCCCCGCCTTCGCGCCATCCGCCCGCGTTGAAGCGGAACCTTTCGGCCTTTCCGACCCGACCACATCAGGCTTTGCCCCCGCCCCCGAAGCCACGCATTTCCCGTTGGGGGCGGCACGGGCGCAATTACATGAAACCTATATTCTGGCCCAGACGCAGGACGGTCTGGTGATCGTCGATCAGCACGCCGCCCATGAGCGTCTGGTCTATGAGCAGATGAAGCAGATGATGGCCACCGGCAATGTGGCACGTCAGACCCTGCTGATCCCCGAAGCGGTCGATCTTGATGCCGCCGATACCGCGCGTCTGATGGGGCTTAAGGACGAATTTGAAGCCTATGGCCTGATGATCGAAGCCTTTGGCCCGACCACGGTTCTGGTGCGTGAAGTGCCCGCCCTGATCGGCGATGGCGACGTTGCCGGTCTTATTCGTGATCTGGCCGATGAAATCGCCGAACACGGGCAGGCCCTGGCCTTAAAGGAACGCATGGCCGAGATTTGCGGAAATATGGCGTGCCGCAATTCGGTACGCGCCGGTCGCCGCCTGAATGCCAATGAAATGAATGCCCTGCTGCGTCAGATGGAAGCCACCCCCCATTCCGGTCAGTGCAATCACGGACGCCCGACCTATGTCGAACTTAAGCTGAAAGATATCGAAAAGCTGTTCGGCCGACGCTAAGCCCTCTGCCAGCCTTGCAAAAACCTGAAACATTCGAAAAAGACGCGGACTCCCCCTTAGCCCCCAATTGCCCTTCCGCGTCTTTTCCGAACTCCCCCGCCAACGGCGTAACTGCTTGGCACTTACTCGCCCAACAGGCGAAATTCATACCTATCAGCCATACCACCTGACCGCAGCAGCGCTTTCGCAACTTCGGTCAGAACCCATTTATCAACGCTAACGCAACGTCTGGCCCCTTAAGGCCAGAGCCGATCAGAGTGCCTGTAAACCTGCGATATTGAGTACGATCAGGCTGACACCGACCAATACCCCCCACGCCTGTACACTTAGTCCCGCCAGAAGCAGAAGCTTCAGCCCCTCGGGACGCCCCTTATCGGACTTAACCCTTACGGATTCTGTCGCCATATCTCATCACCCCACCATAACAGTCCCACAAGTTTCCCCTCCCCCGCCAAGGGTAAGGATCAGTCAGGCGCTTTATTTACGCCTTGTTAAGGACATAGTGAGGGCATAATAAAAATTCCGTCAAGACGGATTTTCTATTTAAGCGTTAATTTTGCCACATTCGTTTAATAATTTCAAAATTAATTATTGAAATCAGCAGATTATTGATTATGAATTTTTTGCTTAAGGAATAAAATTCGCGCCGCGCCATAGGCCCGACTGTCGATTACTTGCCACAGATGCGTGATATTAATGTCCTCATCGGCGGCCACCTCAACAACAATCAGCGCATCTTCGCTTAACCATTGCCCGTTCGTCAGACAGTCCAGCCCCTGCTCGGTCAGCCCCTTATGGTAGGGCGCATCCATAAAGACCAGACCAAAAGCCTCGGCCTGCGACCCCGGCCTTACCCCCAGACGGGTCGCATCACGCCGGTGAATCCGCGTATTGCCGAACAGGCCAAAGGCTTCAACATTCTCACGGATTGCCCCGCGTGCCTCATCGTCCGTATCAACAAACAGACAAAAGGACGCCCCCCGCGACAGGGCCTCAAGCCCCAGCGCACCGGAGCCGGCGAAGACATCCATGACCCGCACACCATTAAGGTCGGGGGCAAAATCGGCATGCTCAAGAATATTGAACACCGCCTCACGCGCCCGATCAGAGGTCGGACGCGTTGAACGGCCATCGGGCGCGACCAGTGCGCGCCCTTTGAATTTACCGCCGACGATACGCATGATGATTACTCGGGACGCGGCTTACGTGGGCCACGATCCGGCGCACCGCCACGCTTAAAGTCGCGCTTGGGACCACCAAAGGACGGCTTACCGCCAGAACGGGGCTTGTCACCGAACTTGCGTTCACCGCGCGGCCCTTCAGAGCGGGTTCCATCTGAACGGGGTTTGAAATCACCGCGTGGCTTGAAGTCGCCACGGGGTTTAAACTCACCACGCTCACCCCCTTCAGGACGCGGGCCACGGCTCGGGCCTCTGTCGAAACGCGGCTTGTCACCGAAGCTACGTTCCCCACGCGGGCCATCTGAGCGCGGGCCATCCGAACGGGGTTTAAAATCACCGCGCGGCTTGAAGTCGCCACGGGGTTTAAACTCTCCCCGCTCACCACCCTCAGGACGCGGACCACGGCTCGGGCCTCTGTCGAAACGCGGCTTGTCACCGAAGCTGCGCTCCCCACGGGAACCATCCGAACGCGGCTTAAACTCCCCACGCGGACGCTCCGGCCTAGGTGTCCATTCCCGTTGCTTCGGCTCAGGGCGACGATCACGCGCCTCGCCATCGCCTTCAAAGCGTGGACGTTCATCAAAATCACGCGGCGCAAAGTCACGTTCTTCGGCAAAACGACTTTCACCGCGCGGCTTATCGCCAAAAGACCTGGCACCAAACGGTTTTTTAGCGGCAAAGCGGTCGCCACCCCCGCGACGGCCTTCCGCAGCCCCTGCCCCTTCCGGACGACGCGACTTAAGCGGCCCACGCGTCTGGGTAGCCGTTTCCGGCGGCAGGTTACGCGGATCGATCTTGTCGGCCAGAAGTTCACGCACGACGCGCGGCCCGACCTCTTCGACGTCGCCGCCATCAAGATCACCCAACTGGAACGGCCCATAGGCCAGACGGATCAGACGATTGACCTTAAGCCCCAGCGAATCCAGCACCTTACGTACTTCGCGGTTCTTACCTTCGGTCAGAGACACCGTGATCCACAGATTGGCGCGGCCATCGGCCTTTTCCTGCGCCTTATCAAGCTTCGCTTCGATTGGGCCATAGGTGACGCCTTCGATAGTCACGCCATTTTTCAGCGTATCGAGCTTTTCCTGCGTTGTGCGGCCAAGGGCACGGGCACGATAGATGCGCGTCCAGCCGGTTGCCGGCAGTTCCAGCGCGCGGGCCAGTTCACCGTCATTGGTCAGAAGCAACAGGCCTTCGGAATTGAGATCGAGCCGCCCAACCGAAATCACGCGCGGCAGATCGGCAGGCAATGAGGCAAATACTGTGTCACGGCCCTTGGGGTCGGCATGGGTGGTCATCAGACCGACCGGCTTGTGATAGCGCCAGACGCGGGTCGGTTCCGCCTTACGGATAGGCTTGCCCTCAACCGTAATGACATCTTCCGTCGATACCGTCACCGCAGGCGTTTCAAGGATACGGCCATTAACGGCAATCTTGCCAAGCCCGATCAGGCGCTCGACTTCACGGCGTGACGCCAGTCCGGCCCGCGCCAGCACCTTGGCGATGCGCTCCTGCGGCAGAGGCGGCTTTTTGGGGCCTTTTTTCTTGTCAAAGCCCTTCTTGTCCGTAAACGGTTTGGGCGCCCGGGGCGGCCTGTCCTCAGACGACGCCGTCTGTTCAGTCTGGTTCGGGGTCCAGTTTTGTGTGGCTTCGCCCTCGGTGGGGACGTTATCTTCGTTACGCTCTCCAGCGTTACTTTCAGTGGTCACGGACATGACTTTCTATGTATGTGGCGGCGAGGTGAAACGCCATTTCTACTTGACGCGCAAGGCAAAGGGTCTGTTTAAAAGCGCATGAACACTGACATGGACTTAGATGACGACTCTTTAATGCGCATGGCGCTTGAGGCCGCCCGTGAGGCAGCCCTGGCCAATGAAGTGCCGATAGGCGCTCTAATCTTCGATCCGTCAAGTAAAACTGTTGTTTCAGTTGCTAACAATGCGCCCATATCGCGTCATGACCCGACCGGCCACGCCGAGATACTTGCCATGCGTCTGGCGGCAGAGCGCTTAGGCAATTACCGCCTGACAGACCTATGGCTCTATGTCACACTGGAACCCTGCGCCATGTGCGCCGGTGCTATTTCCCATGCCCGTATCGGACGGGTCATCTATGGTGCCTCTGATCCCAAGGGGGGAGCGGTCGAACATGGACCCAGATTTTTTGATCAGCCGACCTGTCACTGGCGGCCCAAAATCACCTCCGGCGTACTGGCCGAAGCGTGCGGGCAATTGCTGAAAACCTTTTTCAAAGCCCGCCGTCAGAAGACCTGATCACAGAGATTTTTCATGAGCCTTTCCGTTCACATCAACACCCTCACCACCCATCTGCAAACCTCTCAGAAAGCTCTGGAACGTCAGGTCGACCGCCTGAGCCAGAATGCCGATGACATCATCACCAACCTGATTATTGTCGGCCTCATCCTTGCCCTGACCTTTTTTGTTGCCCGCTGGCTTTCCGGCATTGTGCGCCGTTTTGCCCGTCGCCTGAGCCACACCGGCGCCGACCGTACCCTGCCTGAGTTCTTCGCCCAGCTGGTGAACTGGCTGATCTGGATTATCGGCGTAGTCGCCATACTTCAGCGTTTCGGCGTCTCAACCACCTCGATTGTCGCGGTATTGGGGGCCATGTCTCTGGCCATTGGTCTGGCGCTTCAGGGCACCTTGTCAAACGTCGCCACCGGCATATTGCTTCTAGCGCAAAAGCCCTATCGCATCGGCGATATTGTGACCATTGGCGATACCACCGGCGTCATCCATCGCCTTGGCCTGTTCTCAACCGAAATCACCAATGGCGACAACCACAGAATCTATGTGCCCAACGCCAAAATCTTCTCTGACCGCATTGTCAACATCAGCCACAACGGCACCCGCCGCATAGAGCTCCTGCTCGATGTCGATTACGAAGCGGATCTTGAAACGGCCATGGAACTGGTGCGGGTTCTGGCCCGTTCGCATCCACAGGTCTTACCGCATCCCGAAGTCTGGGTGGGCGTCGAATCGTTCAAAGACTCATCCGTGGCCATAAAGCTTCTGGCCCACACAAGCGTCGATACCTATGGTCAGGTACGTGCCGACCTGTTGCTCGACATCAAGAAAACCTTTGATGCCCACAATATTTCCATCCCCTACCCGCATCAGGTTACGATGGAAAAATACCCAGCACCGCCGCAAACCACACTGTCGGAAACGGCTTAGAAAACCTCAGCTTCTTTTTGGCTATGGTTGATCTGGTCACGATAGATGGTACGCAGAATTTTCAGAAACAACGCCGTCGACACAAGCCTCATGGCAATACCGGCGAACCAAACCCACTCCGAAGTCCCGAGAAAATAATAATCATCCCCTTCAAGCCCGCCGAACGCTCCGAAACGCTCCGCGCCCGATGACACGATGACGCCGATCAAGTGTAGCATCCACCAAGCCACAATGGCCCCGTCACCCTTGGCATACCGGCCATCAACCTGCCCGCGACTTGCGATAAACGTGTCGCGTATGACTTCGTAAGGTTTAAAGAGATTAGCAATCGGGATGAAATACCAACCTATGGCCCAGCCCGGCGTATGAT
>JBCEBX010000194.1:0-3883 GCA_039206455.1 Asticcacaulis sp. | reverse complement strand
GATCAGCGCGGCCCGCTGGCTGAGAAATTCACGCTGGCCCGTCCCGAAGTGGTTGAACGCCAGGTTTCTCAGGACGGCACCCGTAAATGGCTGATCCGCATGGCCCCCGGCATTGAGGTCGAAACCGTTTATATTCCTGACGTCGGTCGCTCAGGGGCACTGTGCGTGTCCTCTCAGGTTGGCTGCACGCTCAACTGTTCGTTCTGTCATACCGGTACACAAAAGCTGGTGCGTAACCTGACGGCCGCCGAAATCGTGGCGCAGGTACAGATTGCCCGTGATGACCTTGAGGAGTGGCCCTCGCCCAAAGAAGACCGTAAGCTGTCGAACATCGTCTTCATGGGCATGGGGGAGCCGCTGTATAATCTCGACAGCGTGTCCGACGCCATAGACATCATTTCCGACAATGAAGGCATCGCTATTTCGCGCCGCCGCATCACGGTCTCAACCTCAGGCGTCGTGCCTGAGCTTGAGGCGCTCGGCAACCGCACGGCGGCCATGCTGGCCATTTCGCTGCACGCTACCAATGACGATCTGCGTGACATGCTGGTGCCGCTCAATAAAAAATACCCGCTTAAGGAACTGATGGCGGGTATTCGTAACTACCCCGGCATCTCCAATGCCCGTCGCGTGACCTTTGAATATGTCATGCTGAAGGATGTGAATGACTCGCCCGCCGAAGCCCGCGCGCTTCTCGGGCTGCTCAAAGGGATTCCGGCCAAGATCAACCTGATCCCGTTCAACCCCTGGCCCGGCACCAACTATCAGTGCTCGGACTGGAAAACCATTGAGCGTTTCGCCGCCATTCTCAACAAGGCCGGTTATGCCTCACCGATCCGCACGCCACGCGGACGTGATATTCTCGCGGCCTGTGGCCAGTTGAAGTCCGAGAGCGAAAAGACCCGCGCCAGCGAATTGCGCAAACAGGAACGCGAAGCGCCCCTGCCCTATGGCCATCTGGCCTCTGGACTATGATAAGTAAAAAGCCCCTTCTTTTCAGAAGGGGCTTTTTACTTATGGCTGAATATCAATCAGCTCAATCTTGAACACCAGAACACTGTTGGCCGGAATGGGGCCTGCGGGCTTGTCGCCGTACCCAAGTTCAGACGGCACATAAAGCTCCCAGGTTTCACCCTTTTTCATTTGCGGGATCGCCACGCGCCAGGCCTCAACCAGCCCCTCAAGCGGGAACACGGCAGGCGAGCCGCGCTCAAAGCTGGAATCGAACACCGTGCCGTCAATCAGTTTGCCTTCATAATGCACCTTAACAGTGTCGCGCACCGTGGGCTTAGGGGCATTGGCATCGGCGGCAGGGGTCAGCACCTTATAGTACATGCCGCGCTCAAGCGGTTGCACGCCGTCTTCCTTTGACACCTTGGTCAGGTAAGCCTGACCAGCCTCAAGGTTTGCGGCCACCGCTGCCGGATCAGGCTTTTGCCCGCAGGCCGCCCCGCTCAGACCAAACATCAGCGCCGTTGCCACAAGGGCAGGTTTAGTCCATGCGAAGGGCATATCCGGTATTCCTCAAGGCTTCAGAGATTTCGTGGGCGTGACGGGCATCTTGGGTTTCGACCATGATGTCAAACTCAGCCCCCTTGGCGGGGACATCAAGCACAAGGCGGTTATGCGCCACATCAACGATGTTGCCGCCCTTGCTTGAGATGACATCGGCCATCTGACTGAGCATGCCCGGACGATCATCGCCCAGAATACGATAGGTCACCAGACGCTTTTCACGCACCAGTTCGCGTTGCAGGATCGACGCCAGCAAACGCATATCGATATTGCCACCGGTCATGATCAGACCGACCTTCTGGCCTTCGAACTTCTCAGGATGGCGCAGAACCGCCGCGATCCCCGCAGCGCCCGCGCCTTCGGTGACCGTCTTTTCAACATTGACGTACATGGCAATGGCGCGCTCGAAATCGGCTTCTTCGATCACCAGAACTTCGTCCACCAGCGGATCGGCAATAGCAAAGCTGCGCTCGCCTATATCCTTGACGGCAATGCCCTCGGCGATGGTCGAACCACCAACCGGCGAGGCCAGACCATTCCGGCGCGTATGGAAAGACGGATACATCACCGTTTCCACGCCAACGATCCGGATAGACGGCTTGATAGCCTTGGCGGCCACAGCCATACCGGCAATCAGCCCGCCGCCACCGATCGGAATGATCAGGGTGTCGATTTCCGGCACGGCCTCAAGCATTTCAATGGCCACCGTACCCTGACCGGCCATGACGATTTCATCATTGAACGGATCGACATAGACGGCATTGGCGTCACGACACAGCTTTTGCGCATAGGCCGAAGTTTCGTCAAAGCTTGCGCCCTCGATGACAATCTTTGCGCCATAGGACTGCGTTTTCTGCACCTTCACAAACGGTGTGCCGCGCGGCATGACGATGGTGACCGGAATCCCCAGACGCTGCCCGTGATAGGCCAGGCCCTGCGCATGGTTACCGGCAGAGGCCGCATAAACCCCACGCGCGCGCTCTTCATCACTCAGGCTCAGGAGCTTATTGAGTGCGCCACGCTCCTTGAAGGCCGAGGTATATTGCTGGTTTTCCGCCTTGATCCACACCTGTGTACGCGTCGCGGCGCTCAGGCGCTGCGAATGGTAAAACGGCGTATTCAGCACGTGCCCCTTGAGGCGCTCGGCAGCGGCGGTGATATCCTTATAGGTCAGGCTCATAGATGTGTCTTCGTACATAATAAGGCGCTTCCTTATCAGAGGCGCGCTTAAGCCCCAAAGCGAAAATGCAAAAAGACCGGAAAACCTGCCCGTGCGAACAAGGTATCATTTGATACGTTTTTATACAAAATTCACGTGCAACACCTCACTTGCCGTCATTTATTATGTTAAATCTGATTTTCTGCATATTCATTTTACAATTACATCGCCATAAACAGGGCAATTGATTTCAAGGATTGGCAGAAAATGTCCGAAACCGGCAAAAATCCGAAAACCTTCTTCTCACCGGCTTCGCACGGATTTGTACGTGTGGCCTGTGCCACACCCAAGGTCAGGCTTAGTGACCCTCAGGCCAATCTGGAACGCCATATAGCCCTTTCGCTTGAGGCCAATGCCGCCGGTAGCGATCTGGTGCTGTTTCCGGAACTGTCTCTGACCGGCTATGCGCTCGATGATCTGTTCAGCCAGCAGACCGTGCTTGAAAGCGCCCAATCCGCCCTGAAGGCCCTTATTGATGCCTCAAAAGACTGGCGCAGCGTGGTGGTGGTTGGCCTGCCGATGAAGCTTGGCACAAGTCTCTATAATGTCGCCGCCATCATCAAGGGCGGGCGCTGTCTGGGGATCGTGCCGAAAATCTATCTGCCCAATTACCGTGAATATTACGAGAAGCGCTATTTTGCCTCCGGCGCTGATCTGCGGATCACGGAAATCAATATAGCCGGGGAAACCGTACCCGTCGGCACTGACCTGCTCTTTAGCGCCAACGGCTTTTCTGACTTCACCTTTGGCGTGGAAATCTGCGAAGACGTCTGGGCGCCGGTCACCCCATCAACGCAACTGGCGCTCAATGGCGCACATATCCTGCTCAACCTGTCGGCCTCACCGGTCGTGGTCGGAAAATCGCGCGCCCGCAAGGCCTTATGTGCCGCCACATCTGAACGCCTGATGTGCGCCTATGCCTATTCTGCCGCAGGCTTAGGTGAATCGACCACCGATCTGGCGTGGGATGGTCAATCATTGATTCACGAACTGGGCGCGCTGATTACCGAAGGCGAACGCTTCACCGCCGACAGCCTGATCTATGGCGATATTGATGCCGAACGCATCGCGCTGGATCGCCTGAAAAATGGCACCTTTGCCGATGCGGCACGCCTTGAGGCCCGATCCGCACGACGTATTAGCTTCGAC
>JBCEBX010000193.1:0-3888 GCA_039206455.1 Asticcacaulis sp. | reverse complement strand
GTCTTGGCCTGTTGCAGGTCGGCCTGTGTGCACTTTTGCTGACCGCCGTCGGGCTTCTGACCGGCTTTCCGCTGACACAAGCCTTTGTTGCCGGTGCCGGTTTCGTCATGACCTCAACCGCCATCGTCATGCAGATGCTCGATGAACGCAAACAGATGCACACCCCTAATGGTCAGCGCATGATCTCCATCCTCCTGTTCGAGGATCTGGCCATTGTACCGCTGCTAATAGCCGTCGCCTTTCTGGCACCGGTCGCCGCCAGCCACACCGGAAACACAGGCATCGACTGGGCTGCCATAGGCATTGCGCTTGCCTGTCTGGGTGGCATGGTGCTGGCCGGACGCTATCTGCTCAACCCCCTGTTCAGAGTGCTGGCCAATACGCAGGCGCGTGAAGTCATGACCGCCGCCGCGCTTCTGGTGGTGCTCGGCTCGGCCTGGCTGATGCAGGTGGGCGGCCTGAGCATGGCTATGGGAGCCTTCCTCGCCGGCGTTCTACTGTCGGAGTCGCACTTCCGGCACCAGCTAGAGGCCGACATTGAGCCGTTCAGAGGCATATTGCTTGGCCTGTTCTTCCTTGCGGTCGGCATGTCACTGAATATTGGCGTTGTCGCCGCCAACTGGCAGATGGTCGCCTTCTATGTCGTGGCCTATATGGTCGTTAAGGCGGTGGCGATCTATATCATTGCCCGTCTGCTCAAAGCCTCACATGCCGTCGCCATTGAACGTGCTGTGCTGATGGCACAGGGGGGCGAATTTGCCTTTGTCCTGTTCACGGCGGCTTTCTCCGAAGGGATTATCACAGCCGAACAGAACGCGCTTCTGACGGCGATTATCATCCTGTCGATGGTGCTGACACCCATTGCTATTATCGCCATGCGATATCTGACGCCTAAGCCCGTCATCTCCGACGAAGGTCTCGAAGGCCCCAACGGGCTTAACGCCAATGTACTGATTATCGGCTTCGGGCGTGTCGGTCAGATCGCCAGCCAGCTTCTGATGTCACGCGGCTTCAAGGTTTCAACACTCGATAATGATGTTGAAATGATCAAAACCGCCAGTGAGTACAATTTCAAAGTCTATTACGGCGACGGCACCCGTCTGGATATCCTGCACGCTGCCGGTGCGCATGAGGCTCAGGCGGTGCTGGTCTGCGTCGATAAGCCCGATGATGCCCTGAAGATCGTCGAACTGATGAAATCCGAATTTCCGCTTATTCCGGTGCTGGCCCGTGCCTTTGACCGCCACCACATGGCCAGACTCATTCAAGCCGGAGTCGATTATCAGATCCGTGAAACCTTCGAATCGGCCTTGATTCTGGGGCAAAAGGCGCTTGAGATCTTAGGCGTGGAGCCTGAAGACATAGAAGAAATTACCGAAAACGCCCGCGAACGCGACCAGTCACGCCTTGAGCTTGAACTGGCCGCCGGGCCTGAGGCAGGCAAGGCCTATTTCAACGGTAAGGCCCCGCGTTTCTACCTGAGACGCGAGGCCGGAGAGCACGGCACTAATCCTGATTGATGCGCCCGGCCCCCGAGATGTTGGATTGCAGCGAAGCCGGGGGCGTCTCAAGATTAACGAAACCGGCTCCTGAAATGCCCGCCTGCACCTTGCCTGTGGCAAAGACATCGGCCTTTCCGGCGCCGCTGATGTTCAGATTGGCATCCACCGCCTTAAGTTGCTCCAAATCAGCGTCTCCGGCGCCGGAAATATCAAGCTTAAGCATCTGAACCGTACCATTGGCCTCAACCTTTCCGGCACCGCTGATACGCACATCGATGTCAGGATGGTTATAGGCATGGATTTCAAGCTTGCCCGCACCGTTTGAGTCAAACCGTCTGACGTCAGGCGCGACAATTTCTACGCGGGCATCATGCAAATCAGCCTGCTGCCCCTCAAGCCGGATGTGGCCATTATCGAGCCTGACCTTATCCGTAAAGGACTGACGGCCATATACGGTGACCGAAGGCACCGTCCCTTGCGTATAGATTACCTTTACCGGCAACCCGACGATCAGTTGCTCACCGCCACCCCATTCGAGGGTGCGCGTCAACACCGGTGCATCAGGATCGTGATGCCCTCTGATTGTGTATTTTTCAAAATTACGCCAGTCCCAGCCCTGAGCCACGCCATCGCGCCCCACCAGAACCACAGCCGCACTCAGGCAGCCCAGCGCCAGAACAAAACTCGCACCGGCAATTATAAAAAGCTTGCGGATCATGATCATGCCCTCAGTTGGATTGTGGCTCTAAGGCGGGTTTCAAAACGCGGTAATGCAGGCGGGCAAACCACACCAGCGCATTGACCATCCAGATAGTGACTATGGCTGTCAGGGCGATGACCATAACCGCAGCGGCCATAAGCCCGACCCCACCCAGCAAGGCTCCGGCCACCCCACCGGGCAAGCTAAGGAATGGCCCTGCGGCAAACAGGATGCCACCGGCAAAGAAGGTTCCGAAGGCCCCGATAAATATCCCCACCAGCGATCCGGCAATCCCCATAAGGATCGGCAGCAGAATGAGGATATCGATGGCCCCAAGCCCCAGAAAGGCAAAGATAGCCGCAATGGCCGAAGACGGTGTTTTCGCCTTTTCCCAGCGCTTAAGCCCGCTTTCAGCGTGCAGTTCGCGCGCCAGCCGCTCAGGATCGCCAAGTGCGCTGGCGACTTCGGCTTCACTTCGTCCTGCGGCGGCGGCATCCGCGAAATGCGCTTCATAATCAGCGACGATCTCATTGACGCTGACTTCGGGCAGATCGCTCAGGCCCTTACGTAATTTTTCTATAAATTCATTTCGGGTCATTTTGCTCTCCCTGAGATACAGGCTCCAGCAAAGCATCGACGGCGACCACAAAGGTGCGCCATTCGCTCCGCTGGGCTTTCAAGGCGGCATGTCCCGCCTCGGTCAGACGATAATATTTACGCGACGGGCCAGACGACGATTCAACCAGATAGGTTTCAACCCAACCATCCGATTGCATCCGCCGCATCAGGGGGTAGATCGTCCCTTCCCCCATGCCGATGGCCTCCGACAGATTACTGGCAATCTCATAGGCATAGCTTTCCTTGCGCGCCAGCACCGCCAGCACACAGAGGACAAGCACCCCCTTCTTCAACTGCACATCAATGATTTCAGGCATCACATCTCCTTCAGGTCAGCCCTCTCATCAACTGAATATAGCAAGCTACCATTTAATGCAAGATACCTTTTTATAAATAATAGGTGGGTATGAAAAAACCCGCCGGAAACACCGACGGGTTGCCCATTTTATTTAAAAACCGCCTGATATATCTCAGGCTTAAAGCCCACAATCAGCTGATCCCCCACCTCCAGAACCGGACGCTTGATCATCGACGGCTGCGCCACCATCAGATCAATGGCCCCCGCCTCATCAAGCGAGCTGCGTACATCCTCAGGCAATTTACGGAATGTCGTGCCCGCCTTGTTGAGCACAACCGCCAGCCCTGCCTGCTCTACCCAACCCGCGACCTTTTCACGGGCAATGCCGGAGACCTTATAGTCATGAAATTGATAGTCCACGCCCTGCGCCTCAAGCCAGACCCGCGCCTTTTTCATGGTATCGCAGTTTTTGATGCCATATATCGTGACGGTCACAGATCAAATCTCCCGAATGAAATCAGCCAACGGCTCCAACAGGCCGCGACCGCGGCCCGGCAAGCGTTTGCCGCCCCAGTGGAGCGGTGAGCGAACAGCGCGCCTCACTTGAGGCGTGCCGCGAACATAAGCGTGAACGGAGATAATGGTGCGGATGAGAGGACTCGAACCTCCACGCCTCTCAGCGCTGGAACCTAAACCCAGTGCGTCTACCAGTTCCGCCACATCCGCATTGAGGGGGCAGTTACCCTTATGCGATGCACTTGGCAAGCCCG
>JBCEBX010000192.1:3051-3903 GCA_039206455.1 Asticcacaulis sp. | reverse complement strand
ACCCTGTACCGCCCGAACAACCCCGATGGGACGCAAGGTGAGCCGCAAAAGATCGCTGAATATTTTGCGGTTGATGAAGCCAAGCTCAACGCGCTTCCGGCGGACAAGCTGGTGGAACTGCGTGACAATGGCGCTTTGATGCATATCTATGCGCACCTGACCTCGCTTCTGTCGTGGGACAAGCTGATTGCCCTGACGATCGAGCGTAACAATCAGGCACCGGCTCCGGCCAACGTCAACTAAGCCGTTTGGTCTGACGATTATCTCAAAGCCCCGAAGGTAACTTCGGGGCTTTTTGTTTGCGCATTTCAGGCTTTGTCATCAAACTGTTGCGCGGCGGGATTACTCGGCGGGTATGTTTGGCGTCATTGCCGTGAAAGGATAGCGGATGCGTATTTTCACTCCTATGGTGGTTGGTTTAGCGCTGGGGGCCCTGACGGTCACCGGTGCCATGGCACAGGAAACGCCTAAGCGGGCGAAGAACGTCATTGTCATGATTTCCGACGGGGCCAGCCCGAACACCTGGGACGCGGCCAGCTTTTACAGGTTTGGCGGACGTGGAAAGGAAGCCTACGACAAGTTTGATGTAAAGCTCTATGCTTCAACCCATCCGCTGAATACATCGGGTACGCCGACCCTTAGTAATGAAGGCGCTGTGACCTTTGATCCTGAGCGTATCTGGGATGATGCGAAAAGCGACAGCGTCTATAAGGGCGGCACGGTAGGTGATTTTAAAGGCTTTTTCACCGGCTATGACTATGCACGCACCAATGTCACCGACTCGGCAGCTGCAGCGACCGCTCTGGCGTCCGGCCATAAGACCTATAACAGCGCCATCAACTGGTCGAACAA
>JBCEBX010000192.1:0-3041 GCA_039206455.1 Asticcacaulis sp. | reverse complement strand
AAAGCTGAAGCACATCGGTGAATATACGGTCGAAAGCGGTCGGGCTTTGGGCGTTATTTCTTCGGTTCAGATAAGCCATGCGACGCCTGCCGGTTTTCTGGCGCACAATATCAACCGGAATAACTATGCCGAAATCGGGCGGGAGATTGTTACCTCCGGTCTGGCGACGGTGGTCATGGGGGCGGGGCATCCGTACTTTGACAGCGACGGTAAGCCGGTAGGTGAGCCAGCCGAGGCAGCATTTCGTTATATCGGCGGTAAGGACGTCTGGGGTGACCTCAAGGCCGGAAAGACGCCTTACAAGCTGATTGAAACCAAGGCTGATTTTGAGGCTCTGGCTGACGGGAAGCTTGATTTTAAGGGCAAGTCGAAAATCCTTGGGACGGTGCAGAACAATGCCACGCTGCAATATTCCCGTTCCGGCCTGACAGCGGGTGACCTGCTTGAGAACCAGCCCGATCTGGCGACCATGACACGCGGGGCGCTCAATGTGCTGTCAAAGGATGAGGACGGTTTCTTCCTGATGGTCGAAGGCGGGGCCGTGGACTGGGCGGCGCACGCCAATAATTTGCCGCGTCTGGTGGAGGAGCAGATTGACTTCAATCTGGCGGTCGAGGCAGCGGTGAAGTGGGTCGAGGCCAACAGTTCGTGGGATGAGACCCTGATCATTGTCACGACCGATCATGGCAACGGACTGCTGCTGGGGCCGGATTCGGGCGACAAGGCCTATTCACCGATCATCAGTCAGGGACGGGGCAGTTTGCCGCTGGTGCGCTGGCATACGGATAACCATACGCGGGAACTGGTGCCACTGTTCGCCAAGGGTGCGGGGTCGGATTACTTCCTGAAAGTCGCCAAGCGCCATGACGGTCTGGCGCGTTATGATGTGCCGGAAACAAGCTGGTATTATGTCGATAATACGGATGTGTTCCGTGCGGCGGCCAATGCCTTTGGTATCGAGGTGGCTAAGTAACCCTCACGCGGCTCTCTCCCCTCAGGGGAGAGGGAGGATAAAAAAGCGGAGACACATCACCTGTGTCTCCGCTTTTTTATTGACCCCTCCGACCTCGCCTTAAGCTCGACCACCTCCCCGCAAAGCAGGGAGGAGAGAATGGCAGAGGTCACACACCTCGGGTCTAATGGGTGCAGGGTCCGCGACCCTGCTTTTATCCTGTCGCGCATCTTACCCGAAAACCGGTCCACTTTTCGGGATGCGCTTAGGCGTATTCCTGAATGGAACGGACATCCAGTTCGCCATTAGCCGTAGCGGCGATGGCGCGGGCGGCGGCGAGCGCGCCATTGGCGGTGGTGTAGTAGGGGATCTTCATCATCAGGGTCGTGCGGCGGATCGAGAAGGAATCAAGCAGGGCCTGCTTGCCTTCGGTGGTGTTGAACACCAGAGCGATGTCGCCGTTTTTGATGGCATCCAGAATGTTCGGACGGCCCTCAAGCACCTTTTTGATGCGTTCGACCTTAAGGCCGTTTTCCGCCAAATAGTCCGCCGTGCCGCCGGTGGCGACGATCTCGAAACCCAGACCGGTAAGGGTCTTGGCGGCTTCGAGGATGACCGGCTTGTCCTGATCCTTGACTGAGACAAACACCTTGCCTGCGGTCGGCAGCTTGACGCTGGAGCCTAACTGCGCCTTGGCGAAGGCACGGGCAAAGGCGTCGAGAATGGTTTCGCCTTCGCGCACCCAGTCAAGGCCCATGACCTCACCGGTTGAACGCATCTCAGGGCCAAGCACCGTATCGACATTGGCAAAACGTGCGAACGGGAAGACGGCTTCCTTGACGGCGACATGGTGGTAATCACGCGGCGTCAGGCCGAAACCGGCCAGAGGCTCATTGGCCATGACCTTGGCAGCGATACCGGCCAGCGGCTCACCGAGTGTCTTGGCGACAAACGGCACGGTACGCGAGGCGCGCGGATTGACCTCAAGGACGAAGATTTCCGGGTTGGTGTAGGGGTTGAGGATGGCGAACTGAACGTTCATCAGGCCCTTGACCTTCAGGGCGCGGGCCAGTTCGACGGTTTGACGTTCAAGCTCCTTGACGGTTTCCGGCTTAAGCGAGAAGGGGGGCAGCGAACAGGCGGAGTCACCGGAGTGCACACCGGCTTCTTCGATATGTTCCATGATGCCGGCAACAAAGACGTCACCGGAACCATCGGCCAGCGCATCGGCATCGACTTCGATGGCCGCGCTGAGATACTGATCGATCAGGACGGGGGAGTCGCCCGATACCTGAACCGCTTCGCGCACATAACGGGTCAGTTGCTCGTCGTCGCGGATGATTTCCATGGCGCGGCCACCCAGCACATAGGACGGGCGGATAACGATCGGATAGCCGACCTTATGGGCCGCGGCGAAGGCTTCTTCGGGGGTGCGGGCAATGGCGTTGACCGGCTGTTTCAGGTTGATCTGTTGCAGCAACTGCTGGAAGCGTTCGCGGTCTTCGGCCAGATCGATAGCGTCAGGTGAGGTGCCGAGGATGGGGATGCCTTCGTCCTCAAGCGCCTGAGCCAGTTTGAGCGGCGTCTGGCCACCGAATTGAACGACGACACCGGCCAGTTCGCCGGAGGATTGTTCAACGGCGATCAGTTCCAGCACGTCTTCCGCGGTCAGCGGCTCGAAATACAGACGGTCGGAGGTGTCATAGTCAGTCGAAACCGTTTCGGGGTTACAGTTGACCATGATGGCTTCGATGCCGAGTTGCTTATAGGCAAAGGCGGCATGACAGCAGCAGTAGTCGAACTCGATGCCCTGACCAATGCGGTTGGGGCCGCCGCCAAGGATGATTGCCTTTTTGCGGTCGGACGGCTGGGCTTCGCACTCAGGTGTTTGGCCGAGCGCACCGGTTTCGTAGGTCGAATACATATAGGCCGTTGAGGACGCAAATTCGGCGGCGCAGGTGTCGATGCGCTTAAAGACCGGACGCACGTTCAGGCCGCGACGGTGGGCGCGAACCTCTTTTTCGCTCTGGCCCGTCAGCTTGGCAAGACGCACATCCGAGAAGCCGAGACCTTTGAGGCGGCGCATGTC
>JBCEBX010000191.1:786-3909 GCA_039206455.1 Asticcacaulis sp. | reverse complement strand
TTCACCCTGCGACACAAAGCCTATCGCCGCCTCAAGATCGGGATGGAAATGCCGGTCATCCTCAAGCGCCGGCACCACCTTGCGCGTGGCCGTCCGCGCGCGCTCAAGCACATCGGATGAGGTCAGGGGCGCGTGGAAATCAATGCCCTGCGCCGCCGCCAGAAGCTCAATGGCGATCACGGCAAAGGCATTGTTCGCCATCTCCATCAGGCGGCGCGCACCGTGTGCGGCCATCGACACATGGTCTTCCTGATTGGCCGAGGTCGGGATTGAATCCACCGAAGCCGGAAAGGCCCGCTGCTTGTTTTCAGAAATCAGCGCCGCCGCCGTCACCTGCGGGATCATAAAGCCTGAATTAAGCCCCGGACGCGGCGTCAAAAACGCTGGCAGACCCGACAATGCCGGATCAACCAGCATGGCGATACGCCGTTCGGCAATCGAGCCGATCTCACAAATCGCCATGGCGATCATATCCGCCGCAAAGGCCACCGGCTCGGCATGGAAGTTACCGCCCGAAAGCGCTTCGTCACCGTCCTCACCGGTAAAGATCAGCGGATTATCGGACACACAATTGGCCTCAAGCGACAGGGTGTGCGCCGCTTGCCGCAGCACATCCAGCGCCGCCCCCATGACCTGAGGCTGACAGCGCAGGCAATAAGGGTCCTGCACGCGCGCGTCGTTTTCAATGTGCGAAGCGCGAATGGCCGAACCGCTCATCAACTGCCGCAGGGCCGCTGCCGTATCGATCTGCCCCTGATGACGACGCAGTGTGTGTATACGCGGATCGAACGGGGTATCCGACCCCTTGGCCGCTTCGGTCGAAAGCGCCCCGGTAATCAGCGCCGTCTGCATCAGACGCTCGGCCTCAAATAATCCGGCCAGCGCATTGGCCGTTGAAAACTGCGTCCCGTTCAAAAGCGCCAGCCCTTCCTTGGGGCCGGGGGTAAAGGGCTTAAGACCCGCCGCTTCAAGCGCCTCTGCCGCCGGAACAGGCTTGCCCTGAACATCGATATGGCCATAGCCCAGCATGGTCGCCGCCATGTGCGACAAAGGCGCCAGATCACCCGAAGCCCCTACCGACCCCTGACACGGCACCACCGGTATCAGATCAGCCTCAAGCATGGCCTGCATAAGCTCAAGCGTTTCGGGCCGTATCCCCGAAGCCCCCTGCGCCAGCGAGGTCAGCTTAAGGGCCATCATCAGACGGATGACTGCCTTGGGAGACGGTGCCCCGACCCCTGCGGCATGGCTGAGGATAATGTTGTACTGAAGCCTGACCAGATCGGCATCTTCGATACGCGTCGAAGCCAGCTTGCCGAAACCCGTATTGATGCCATAGACCGGCTCACCCTTCGCCAGAATACGTGCAATGGCCTCAGCGCTTTTTTGCACCCCGTCCATACAGGCCGGATCAAGGCGAAACCCTGCTCCGCGATAAATGGCCCGCCATTGCGACAGACTGACCGAACCGGCGGTGAGGATAAGAGGACTCATTGGGGAACTCCGTTAAAAACGCGGGCATGCAGCGGACGCGCGCCGATGCGGTACACAAGCTGCTCAGGGGCTTCGACATCCCAGATAGCCAGATCACAGGCCTTTCCGGCCTCAAGCGCGCCGGTCTCATGACCAAGACCGAGCGCGCGGGCCGCATTGAGCGTCACGCCCATAAGGCACTCATCGACGCTCAGGCGAAACAGGGTCGCCGCCATATTCATGGTCAGCAAAAGCGAGGTCAGCGGCGAGGTCCCCGGATTACAATCCGTCGCCAGCGCCATCGGCACGCCTGCATCCCTCAGGGCCTCCACGGGTGGCAATCGGGTTTCCCGCACAAAGTAAAACGCCCCCGGCAAAAGCGTCGCCACCGTGCCGTGACGGCTCATCTCGGCAATACCGGCCTCATCAAGATATTCCAGATGATCCGCTGACAAGGCCCCATAGTGCGCCGCCAGTTCCGCCCCGCGCAGGTTCGACAATTGCTCGGCATGAAGCTTGGTCCTCAGGCCGTGACGGTGGGCGGCCTCAAACACGCGCCGCGTCTGGGCCGGAGAAAAGCCGATGCCTTCACAGAAGCAATCCACCGCATCCGCCAGCTTTTCCGCCGCGACCGCAGGGATCATGCGGTTACAAACCTCATCAATATAGGCGTCCGCCCGACCGGCAAATTCCGGCGGCAGGGCATGAGCCCCCAGAAAGGTCGTCTTGATGCGCACCTGACGATGACCGGCCAAGGCCCGCGCCGCCCGCAGCATCTTCAGTTCGTCCTCAAGCCGCAGGCCATAGCCCGACTTGATTTCGATGGTCGTCACCCCTTCAGCCAGCAGATCATCAAGACGCGTCAGCGCCGTCCTGACCAGTTCATCTTCACTGGCGTCACGCGTGGCCTTCATGGTCGAGACAATGCCGCCACCGGCGCGCGCGATCTCCTCATAGCTGGCCCCCTCAAGACGCATACGGAATTCCGCCGCACGATCCCCCCCGAACACCAGATGGGTATGGGGATCAATCAGACCTGGCGTAATCAGCCGCCCGCCGACATCGTGGGTATGGGCATAATTAAGACGCGGCGCACCCTCACGCGTGCCCGCATACAGGATGCGTCCGTCGCGCGCGGCAATAAGCCCGTCCTCAACCACCTGAAACCGTTTCCGGTCAGGCAGCGGCACCAGAAGCCGTGCATTTGTCCATGCCGTATAAGGGGTCATGCCATTGTCCGAAAGCTGCGAAAGAATTATGTATATACATGAACGGTAATGTATAGACATTACACTTGGCAAGAGGCATTATGCTTTCAGACGAAACTTTTTTCATAAGGACGCCCCAATGGCCGCATCCGCATTATGGTTCGCTCAGGCCCTGCTGCCTGACGGATGGGCGCAACAGGTACGGATCAGCCTCCGCGATGGCCACATTGCATCCGTGACGACTGACACACCGCCCGAAGCCGGTGATGAACGCCACGCCATTGCCCTGCCCGGCCTGAACAATCTGCACAGCCACGCCTTCCAGCGGGTGATCGCAGGCCTGACCGAACGGCGCGGCCCCTCGGCCGACAGCTTCTGGAGCTGGCGCGAACAGATGTACCGCTTTCAGACGCGTATCGGGCCTGAGGAACTGCGCACCATC
>JBCEBX010000191.1:0-776 GCA_039206455.1 Asticcacaulis sp. | reverse complement strand
CACTGGCCTATATGGAAATGCTCGAAACCGGCTTTACCCGCGTCGGTGAATTTCACTACCTGCACCATAATATGGACGGCACGCCCTTTGACGATCCGGCGGAAATGTCCGCAGCGCTATGCGCCGCCGCCGCTGACACCGGCATAGCCCTGACCCTGCTGCCGGTTTTCTATGCCCACTCCGGCTTTGGCGGGCAACCGCCCAATGCCGGACAGGCACGCTTTATCCATTCGGTTGATGGCTTTGCCCGCCTGCTTGAGGCCTGCCAGCCTCACCTGAACAGATTACCGGATGCCGTTCTGGGTATTGCCCCGCACTCCTTGCGTGCCGTAACCCCCGACGAACTGACCGCACTTTTACCGCTCTGCCCTGATGGCCCGATCCATATCCACATTGCCGAACAAATCAGGGAAGTGGAACAGTCCGTCACCCATTTTGGCGTGCGCCCTGTCGAATGGCTTATGGACAACATGCCGGTCGATGCGCGTTGGTGTCTGGTACACGCCACGCACATGACCGAAGCAGAGACGCACGCTTTAGCGGCGTCAGGTGCCATTGCCGGTCTGTGCCCGATTACCGAGGCCAATCTCGGCGATGGCGTCTTTCCGGCCGAAACCTTCCTGAACGCAGGCGGTCGCATTGGCATAGGGTCTGATTCGAACGTCCTGATCAGCGCCGCCGAAGAACTGCGCCTGCTGGAATATTCCCAGCGTTTTGTGCATAAGGCGCGTAATGTGCTGGCCGCACCACTCGGGTCAACGGGGGCCAGACTGTAC
>JBCEBX010000190.1:0-15649 GCA_039206455.1 Asticcacaulis sp. | reverse complement strand
TCGACCCACCCCAAGGGCGAACATTCCAAAGGCATGCTGATCCACGACAATACCGATCAGATCTTTGTCTATGGTAATGTCTTTGCCTCGAACTATGAACGCAACGCCCTGTTCAAAGGCGGCGCACGCGCGGCCATGGTCAATAACCTGATCTATAATCCGGGCCTCAGGGCGGTGCATTATAATCTGGTGGCCCATGAATGGGGCGGTCGTGAGTTTCAGACCGGCTGGCTGACGCTTGTCGGCAATGTCTATCGTCAGGGGCCGGATACCGTACCCCATACACCCCTGTTCACGCTTGGGGGCGTCGGTGACATCGAGCTGCATCTCAGGGACAATATTGCCGTTGATACGCAAGGGTCGCCGGTGGCGCACACCGGTCGTTACACGACCTCGCAGGCGCGTATCCTGTATACTCAGACGCCCTTTTTGCCCGAAGGCGTCACACCGCTGGCGGCAGAGCGCCTTGAGCATGTCATCCCCTTTACTGCGGGCATGCGTCCGTGGAAACGCGATCCAATTGATTTCAAGCTATTGTCCGATGTTGTCGAAAGCCGTGGCCTGATCGTCGATAATGAGGGCCAATCGACTGGATACCCGAATTACAAGCCAACCCAGCGCTCTTTTAACCCTGATGACTGGAATCTTGAGGACATGTCGCCTAAAGCCGGTTGGGACAGCCTGTTCGTCAATAGCTATAAGGCCAGATAAGGAAGACCAATGCCCGCGACACCCCTGCCCGTCCTGCCCGCCACCCCTGCTGAACCTGATCGCGTCATCGTCCTGACCGAGGGGGCGGAAAACGTCGCCGGGGATAGCTGGCCCGACCGGCGTTTCTACACGATCAACCGGCTTGAACTGCATGAATATAAAACCAGATCCAAGGCCCGCGCCCGTGCACTGGTCTATGCGGGCGGCGGCTATCTCAATCTGGTACACGACAAGGAAGGCATCGAGGTTGCCCTGTGGCTCAATGCGCTGGGTTTGGATGCCTATGTGCTGGTGCATCGCCTGCCCGGCACAGATAATGGCGCAGGCGGCGTTCACCCCAAGGACATCGCCTTGACCGATGGCCTTAAGGCGCTCGATTTCCTGAGTTGCCAGTCGCCCCTGCCGCTTCTGCATGTCGGTCTGTCGTCCGGTGGCCATCTGGCGGGGGTCATGGCCTGTCAGCCGCACGATCTCAAAGCCTCAGGCGTCATCATCGCCTATGCCCCGATCAATGCCAACCATAAGGACTATAAGGCGCCTGCTGGTAAGCCCGACTTCCCCCCCGCAGAAAAACAGGCCTTCTATAATGACTGGCCGATTGGCATCGCCGCTGACCCGCATGGCATTCCGCCGATTCCGGTGTTTCTGGCATATGCCTTGCATGATCAGGCCGTGCCTCTGGATCACGCCCTGAACCTGCTCAAAACGATGCAGTCTACGGGCGGTGATGTCGAGGCACACATCTTCCCGCAGGCCCCGCATGGCTTTGCCCTGCGTGAACGGGAAGGGACACATGATATCTGGCCGTATCTGGCTGAGCGCTGGATCGGGCGCGTGCTGAGCAGCAACGCCTGAGGGGGCGTCAGGGCGGGAAGGCGTTTCGGGGGACGCGCCTTCCCGTTTTTTCTCCCTCTCCCTGAGGGGAGAGGGTTGGGTGAGGGGACTTTACGACCCATTACCGCTTAAAATGCGCAAGGATTACGTTCCCTGCTGGATAAACGGCACCTTCTCAAACAGCTTGCGTTCTTCGCCGCGCGGGTCATGGGCCAGCTCTGGTGGCAAATCCATCAGCATCGTCTCACGCTTTTCCATCCCGTAAGGCACCCATTGCGGCAGAGCCTGTGTCTGCGGCGAACCGGTGCGGGCAAAGGCAACGAACGCATCCGAAAACAGATCGGCCATCTGACGCGCCTCGGCGGAATCCGTCGTCACAGAGGACGCCTCATGGGTCGTGCGGAAAATCAGCGGAATCTCGATGCCATGTGGTGCGCCCCACTTGCCGCCATCCTTCGGGCTTTGCCAGTCGGTCTGGAAGACATAGGCCGGTGCCCCTGCCTTGGCGCGTTCTTCGGCCTCGATGATCGCCCCGCGCCATGACCGCCCTGCGGTGGTTGCGGCAAAAAACACCTGTGACGGCGTCATGTCCGGATAAAGCCGGCGATAGGTATCGATCACCAGCCAGGGATCAATATCCACCCGGTATTGCGGCGGCAGCTTTGTCGGCAAATCGTCCCACGTCAGACTATGATTAGCCGCATTGCCCCCCAGAAACGCCCGCGTCTCATCACGCGTATTGCCGATCATCATCGGTATATGCAGCGACTGCGGCGCGGCATCAGGATAGAAGGGATGTCGGAACAGGTGGGCTTCATCGACCACCGGCCCGAAATACATCGATCCCGACCCGATCACCGGATCAGTGGTCTTGAGCGCTTCCATCAGGGTTTCCATAGGCAGGGTCTGCACCTGCACCAAACCGTCCGCATCAGCCTTAAGCCCCAAAGCCGCCAGATAGGCCGTAGCCCGTAAGGTGGCATTACCCGGCCCCGAAGCTGTCACCTGCTGACCGCTCATCGTGGCCGCCTTATGTAACAGGCCCGCAGCTGACGGTGTGGCCATCAGGGTAGCGATCTTCGCCCCGCCGCCCGATTGCCCGAACAGCATGATATTGGCCGGATCGCCACCAAAGGCCGCAATATTGTCCCTGATCCATTCCAGCGCCAGAAGGATATCCATCTGACCGGTATTGCCCGAATAGCGCAACGGTCCCGCCTGACCGGTCAGCAAGCGCTCGATCCGGCTGAGATAAAGATAACCAAAGGCATTAAGCCGGTGGTTGATCGTTACCACTACGACATCACCCCTCAGGGCCAGATTCGTCCCGTCATACAAAGGATCGCTGCCTGAGCCATTATTATAGGCCCCGCCATGCAGATAGACCATCACCGGCCGCTTGACCCGGGCCCGCGCTTCCGGCGTCCAGACATTGAGGAACAGACAATCCTCGCTCTTGCCATAGGCGTCAGGCGTACTTTGCTGCGGGCAGGCGGGGCCATAGCGATCGGCCTTTGCGACATCGCGCCAGACCTCAGGCCTGCGCGGCGGCTGAAAACGGGTCGGCCCCGTATCCTGCCCGTATCTTAGCCCCAGAAAGACACTGACACCGGATTTTACCTGCCCCTCTACGGGGCCGAGCGTCGTCACGACCTCCGGGCGTTTACCTGCCGCACCGGCTTGTGACGTCGAGATCGAAACACCAAGGGCGCTAAGGCCTGCGAGGGTCTGGCGACGGTTCATAAGGGCATTTCCTGTCTGTTCTGTTTATGGCCCTGAGTGTGCGATTTACCACTATAAAAGTAAAGTTACATGACGCCCTGAAAACCCTTTGTCAGATGGACTTTTTTCAGATTTAAATTTCACAGGAAACTGTATCAAAAGAGACCATATGGCCGTCGCTGCTGCCCCCACCCGCCTGAAAGCTGATATCGGCTTTGCGTCCCATATCGGGCGGCGCGATGACAATCAGGATTTTGCCGCCGCCTGTCTGGCGGATGCCAGTTCGCATCATGGTCTGGTGGCCGCCGTCGCTGATGGGGTCGGGGGTCGCAAGGGCGGGCGTGTCGCCGCCGAACTCAGTGTGCGAGCCTTTATTGACGATTATCTAAGCCAGACCGAAGCCCTGTCGCCGCAAAAAACCGCCGGTCGGGCGCTCGAAAGCATCAATTACTGGATACACCGTCAGGGTCAGAAGGACGAAAAGGTCAAGGGCATGAGCTGCGCCTTTACCGGCATCGTCATCAAGGGCAACCGCCTGCACAGCTTCCATGTCGGCGATACGCGGCTTTACCGCTGGCGTGACGGTTACCTCGGGCAACTGACGCGCGACCACAAACCCGAAGGCATAGACGAGGCCAGCTTCATCACGCGCGCCATTGGCTTCGAAGAAGTGGTGCGCATCGATTACCGCATCCATGATGTCTTTGCCCATGACCGGCTTATTCTCTGTTCAGACGGTCTCCACGGCATACTGACCGAAGCCCAGTTCAGCACCATCCTCAATGACCGCGCCCCGCCGCAGGCGACCGCGCAAAAGCTTGTGGATATGGCTATTGAACATGGCGCGGATGACAATACGACCGCCCTTGTGGTCGATGTGTTTGAACTGCCGCCCGCCACGGTTCAGGATCTTGACGCCGCCATGGCGCGTCTGCCGATGCGTGAGCCGCCATCCACCAAAGAGGTCATAGACGATTTCCGCCTTGAGGCCATGCTGGCTGACGGGGTCTATAGCCGCGTATTCCGCGCCACCGACCTTAAGGCCAATGACCCTTCTGGCCCGCAGGCCACTGTCCTGCTGAAATTCCCCAAGCCGCAAAATCTCGGGGCCGAGACTCAGGCCCGCGCCGCCTTTATGCGCGAAACATGGGTCGCCAGTCGTGTGCAGCATATTTGGATCGGGTCGGTGCTTCTGCTGCCACCCAAGCGCCAGTCCTGCCTCTATGTCGCCCAGCCCTTCTATGTCGGTGAGACGCTCGAAAAGCGTTTATCACGCACGCCGCAGCTGACGCTTGACGAAGGCATTGATATTGCCACCAAACTGGCCAAGGCGCTGGGCTCACTGCATCGCGTCGGCGTTATTCACCGTGACATCAAGCCGGAAAACATCATCCTGTTAAAAGACGGCGGCCTGAAGCTGATCGATCTGGGCTTTGCCCGTTTACCGGCGCTTGATGAACGCTCAGGCATTCTGCCGCCGGGGACCAATAATTACATGGCCCCTGAGATGTTTGACGGCAACTGGGGTGATGAGCGTTCCGACATCTTTGCCCTTGGTGTCACGATTTACCGCCTGTTCTCCGGCGGAGCCTACCCTTACGGTGAGGCAGAACCCTTCACCAAACCTGACCTGATACGCCCTGAGCCCCTATCCAAATTCCGCAAGGACGCACCGGGCTGGTTAGAGAGTCTGATCGTTCAGGCACTGGCGCCTGATGCCACTGAGCGGTTTGAGGACGGGTTTGAAATGGCCTTCAAGCTTGAAACCGGTGCCTATGGGACAAAACCGGCCTCGCTACGGCGCACCTTCCTTGAGCGTTATCCCGAAAGGCCCTGGCAAATACTTAGCGCGGTGCTGGGGGGGCTGGTGGTGATTCTGCTGGCCATGCAGTTTGACCTGATCCCCGACACGACGCTTGAAGACATTAAAACGGTACTGCGTAACCACGGCTTCCCTGAGCTTTAAAACGCTTTCCGAAAAGTGTGGTGCTTATAATCCCCTATGCGAATGAACCGCTTGTCAAGTCGCACCGACTGTGCGTAGTTTTTCATCTGCACGGCACGGGGACAGATTTTCATCAAGAAAACAACCTGCCGTAAGATACAGGTAGGAGTTTTCAGTACATGGCCACGCCCAACGCCACAGATGCGCCTAAAGGCAAATCTAACAATACGTTCCTTGTCGTCGGCGCCTCATCCCTTGGCACCGTATTTGAGTGGTTCGATTTTTATATTTTCGGCACACTGGCGGCCATTATGGGGGTGCATTTCTTCGAAGCCGAAGGAATCAATTCCACTACCGCCTATATTTTCGCGCTCATGGCCTTTGCCGCCGGTTTCATCGCCCGCCCGTTCGGCGCGCTGGTGTTCGGCCATCTGGGCGATATTGTCGGGCGTAAATATACGTTTCTGGTAACCATGGTCGTCATGGGTGTGGCGACTTTTGCCGTAGGCCTCCTGCCCACCTATGCCCAGATCGGCATCGCCGCGCCCGTCATTCTCGTTATCCTGCGTCTCCTTCAGGGTCTGGCCATGGGGGGTGAATATGGCGGCGCGGCCACCTATGTCGCTGAACATGCCAAGCCCGGTAAACGCGGCTTCCTCACCTCGTGGATTCAAACGACCGCCACGCTGGGTCTGTTCCTCGCGCTTCTGGTTATCGGCGTTACGCGCATTGCCGTCGGCGAAGAAGCCTTCCGTGAGTGGGGCTGGCGTATTCCATTCCTCTGTTCCATCGTCCTGCTTGGGGTTTCCGTATGGATCCGCATGCGCCTTGAGGAAAGCCCGGTCTTTAAGGCCATGAAAGAGGAAGGCACGACCTCCAAGGCCCCGCTGAAAGACGCTTTCGGCAAATGGAGCGACCTGAAAATCGTGCTGATCGCGCTGTTTGGTCTGGTCGCCGGTCAGGGGGTCATCTGGTACACCGGTCAGTTCTATGCCCTGTTCTTCCTTGAAAAGACCCTCAAGCTCAATGGCCTCTATGCCTATGGTCTGATCGCGGCGGCACTGGCCATTGCCACACCTCTGTTTGTATTTTTCGGGGCCTTGTCCGATAAGATCGGTCGTAAGCCGATTATTCTCGGTGGTTTGCTTCTGGCAATCTTCACCTATTTCCCGCTGTTCAAGGGCCTGACCTATGCTGTCAACCCTGATCTGGCCGTGGCTCAGGCCACCGCACCCGTCACCGTCTTCGCAGACCCCAAGGCCTGCGCCGCTCAGTTCGATCCGGTGGGCAAGACCAAGTTCCTGCAATCGTGTGACATCGCCAAATCCTATTTGGCCAAGGCAGGGATTTCGTACACCAACGAAGCCGCCCCTGCCGGAACCGTAGCGGTGGTGAAGATCGGTGACCGTTCGGTTTCCTCATTCGAAGGCGAAGGTCTGGCGTCCAGTGCACTCATAACCCAACAGGCAGGCTTTACTTCTGAGCTGGGCGCGGCCCTGAGCGATGCTGGCTATCCCCCCGAAGCTGACCCCAATAAGATCAACTATCCGCTGACGCTAGGCATTCTGGTGCTGCTGGTCGTCTATGTGACCATGGTTTACGGCCCGATTGCGGCGGCACTGGTGGAAATGTTCCCGACCCGCATCCGCTACACCTCCATGTCCCTGCCCTATCACATAGGCAATGGCTGGTTTGGCGGGCTTCTGCCGTCGATCTCGTTTGCCGTGGTTGCGGCGACCGGCAATATCTATAACGGGCTGTGGTATCCGGTCATTATCGCCTCCATCACCCTTGTCATCGGTATTTTCCTCGTCAAGGAAGGCAAGAATAACGATCTGACACAGTAAGCATTTACAGTAATCGAATCAGCGGGCCGGTTCACACATCCGTGATGTGAACCGGCCTCTTTTTTCGCGTAACCGTGTTTGCCAACACATTTCAAACCTTATGAGGCTGTTCATGACTGTTGAAAACGACCGGATCGACACCGGCAATCTTGTTTCCCGCGTCAAAGGCATCTTGCTGCAACCGAGCCTTGAGTGGGATCGCATCAGGCTTGAACCCGCCTCCAAAGCCAGCATCACCACAGGCTACGTCCTGATCCTTGCGGCTATTCCGGCTATAGCCGGATTTATAGGCATGTCGCTCATCGGCGTAAGCCTTCTGGGCATAACGACCAAAACACCTCTTATTGCCGCCCTGATTCAGGCCATCCTGACCTATGTCCTGTCGATCGCCAGTGTGTTCATTCTGGGCTTTATCATCAACGCCCTGTCCCCCAGTTTTGACGGCAAGAAAGACGATCTGGCGGCCTTCAAGGTTGCGGCCTATTCCTCAACCGCCGCCTGGCTGGCGGGCATCTTCGCCCTTATTCCCCTGCTGGCGGTGCTTGGCCTTCTGGGCCTTTATAGCCTCTATCTGCTCTATAAGGGCCTGCCCAAACTGATGGAAAGCCCGCCGGAAAAGAGTATGGGCTTTACAGTGGTCGTCGTCATCATTGCCATTGTCGTGCAACTCGTCATCGGCGCTATCATCGGCGCAGTAGGCGCTGCGGGCCTCATGGGCGCCGGCATGGCCGGTGGTCTGGCGTCACAGGCAGGCAACAGCATCACGCTCAATACCTCTGAAGGCAAGGTCACCTTCAACAATCTTGAGGAAGCCCAGAAAAAGGCCGAAGCCGCCGCCAAGGCCATGGAAGACGGCACCTATACGGTCATTGAGGCCTCACGCCTCGAAGCGCTCCTGCCCGCCAGTTTCAATGGCGCGACCTCAAGCAATGCGCGCACCTCATCCGGTGGCGCGGGCGGCTATATGGCTTCAACCGCCGAAGCTGAGTACCCGCAAGGCGATGGTCGCGTGACCCTGAAAATCACTGACATAGGTGCCATGGGAGCCGTGGCCGGTATGATTCAGATGGAATCTTCCGAAAAAGACGAAAACGGCTACCGCAAGGTTTCCACCCAAAACGGCCGCATGATCACCGAATCCTATGACAACCCATCCCAGAGCGGCAGCTACGCCGTCCTGATCGGCAGCCGTGTGCTCATCGAGGCAGACGGCTCCGGCGTCCCTATGGACACCCTGAAAAAGGCCGTCAATTCGGTCGATACCGGTAAGGTCGAAGCTCTGACCAAATAGGCAGGCAGGGCCTCAGGCCCTGCACCCGTTTGCCCCGAGGTATCGGGCATCTTCCATGCCCCTCCCTTACAAAACGGGCTACAACCTTATACCTCCCCAGCTTGCTGGGGAGGGTGGCATTTGAGCGTAGCGAAAAATGACGGGTGGGGTTTCTTAACTTCCCCCTCTCCCTTTCAGGGAGAGGGTCATCTCCAAAAGCGTGAGGGCCTTGCCCTAAGCTTTAACGGCCTTAATGGCCGCCGTTGTTGACGGATCATGCGCCTTAATGTCGGCACCGGTAATATCCTCAAGCACCGCATTGGCCAAGGTCTTGCCCAGTTCAACGCCCCACTGGTCAAACGAGTTCAGCCCCATGACAATGCCCTCGGCAAAGGTCTTGTGCTCATAAAGCGCCAACAGCGCCCCCAGCGCCTCCGGCGTCAGTTCCTCAAGCAATACCAGAGTCGACGGCTTATTGCCCGGACAGACCTTCTGCGGAGCAATGATCGCGGTTTTCTCATCATCGAACCCCAGCGCCCTGCATTCGGCCTCGGACGTCTCAAGGCTCTTGCCGACCATAAACGCCTCACCCTGCGCAATGACGTTCGACAGCAGTTTCTGCTGCATATCGCTTGAGGCTTCCGCATTCGTCTTCACCGCAATAAACTCAAGCGGCACAATATCTTCGGACTGGTGCAGCATCTGGAAGAAAGCATGTTGGGCATTGGTGCCCTCGTCGCCGAAGACCACCGGACAGGTTTTGGTCGGCAACAACTCGCCACAGCCATCCGTGCGCTTGCCGTTCGATTCCATCTCAAGCTGCTGTAAAAACGCTGCCAGACGGCGCAGACGGTGCGCATAGGGGATGACCGCGCGCGACGGGCGATCAAGGCCGATACGGTTATAAAGCTGTGCCGCCGCCAGCAGAAGCGGCGCATTCTGTTCCGCTGGAGCCGTCAGGAAGTGCTGGTCCATCTCATAGGCACCCTTAAGCAGGCGCTCATAGACCTCATAACCCGCCGCGATAATCACGCTTAAGGACACCGCCGACCACAGCGAATAGCGCCCGCCGACCCAGTCCTTGAAACCAAATACGCGATCGGACGGGATGCCATAGGCCGACGTCTTGGCCGGTGCCGCCGACACCGCCGCCAGATGCTTTGATGCGGCCTCTTCACCCAATCCCGCCACCAGCCAGTCACGCGCCGCCAGGAAATTCGCCAGCGTCTCTTGTGTCGTAAAGGTCTTGGATACAGCAATAACCAGTGTTTCCGCCGGATCGAGATCCGCTATGGCAATGGCCAGCTCAGACCCATCGACATTGGCAACAAAACGAATATCAATAGGCGGCTTCAGCGGCGACAGGGCCTGCCACACCAGACGCGGCCCCAGATCAGACCCGCCGATCCCAATATGGACAATGGTTTTGAACCGTTTGCCGGTCGCACCCACAATCGCACCCGAACGGATGCCGTCAGCATAGGCCTTCATGGCCTCACGCGCGGAAGTCACGTCTTCGGTAATCTCATCGCCCCGAAGGCGCTTGTTCTCCGCATCACTGTCACGCAAAGCGACATGCAGAACCGCACGGTTTTCAGAGACATTGATCGCCTGACCCGTCCACATTTTTTCACGCGCAGCCTCAAGGCCCGCCGCTTCAAACAGCTTCAGCGCGTCAGCAAAACCGGCTTGCGACCAGGATTGCTTCGAGACATCGACATAAAGCCCCGCGACCTTAAGGGTCTGGGACGTAAGGCGCGCCGGATCGGCAGCAAACTGATCGACAATGCGCAGATCACGTTCAGCATCAGCGCGGGATTTGAGGGTGGCAATAGCCGCAGCGAGGGTCATTTCGGTCTCCGAAGATCAAGCCCGCGCCGTAAGATCACGCGCGGGTTCCAGGTCAGTTGTCGTAATAAGGCGCCCGCGCTTAAGGTGCGCGTTGTCTGCACATATTGGCGATCCCGCATCACCGCGCCCATACCTTCAAAGGCATCCCTCAGGGCACGCATCACGATGGAACCACGTCCTTTCCATACATCCTTTAGCGCCATAGACAAGCTAAAGACGATATGTGGCACGATTGTTAAGGCTATCACGGCTAAAGGCGTGTTTTTCACATAAAGCCAGATACGGTTGCGATAGCCATGATAAAGCGCCACATCCGACCGCGCCCCAAGGGTCGCTGATCCCGTATGGTCAACCACCGCCTCAGGAATGAGCAGCGCCCGTTCGCGCCTTAAACGTGCCCGATACCCCAGATCGGCATCTTCGCAATAAAGAAAAAACCGCTCGTCAAAGCCGTTCAGGGCCTCGAATAACCGGCGTTCCATAACAAAGGCCGCGCCACAGGCGGAAAAGACCTCACTGACCGCAAGATCACGCGGACGCGGCTGCCCATAGCCCATGCGAAACGGAAAGCCGAACACCGTCATGCCGTCACCGGCCCCATCGAGCCGTGAGGGATCGGCAGGATCAATCTGCACTGACGTAAAGATGCGTGTGTCGGGAAACGCAGAGATCGCGGATCGCATGGCCTCAAGCCATTGCCCATGCACCACGACATCTGGATTTATGAAACACAGCCACTGCCCGCGCGCGGTTTTCGCTGCCGCATTGTTACCCCCCGCATAACCGAGATTCTGGACGTTATCGACAAACCTCAGCGTCGGAAAATTACGGACGGCTGCCTGTGGTGCGCCATCACTGGATCCATTATCGGCCAGAATGACCTCATAATCAGACCCCTCCAGCGCAAACAGGCTCTCAAGGCACCCCCGCAGGTAATGTCCGCTCTGATAGGACAGGACAATGAACGAAAAGGTCGGCACGGCCCCTTCCATTGCGCCTTAAAAATCCAGTTCCGTATAATGGGCTGAAGCCGTCACACCGGGCAATATATCCGCCAGCAAGGGCCGGAACGCCGGACGCGACTTGACGACCATGTACCAGGTCTTGAGGTGCTTATAACGCTCCCAGTTCATCTCATCGAAATAGTCGATGACACTCAGGTGCGAGGCCAGCGCAAAATCGGCATAGGAGATATGTCGCCCCGACAGCCAGTTACGCGCCTCAAGCAGGCTTTCGAAATAACTTAAGTGATCCCTGAGGGCCTCACGTCCGGCCCTGAGATTGGCCAGATTGGGCGCCCCCAGCCCCATCAGGCGCTTTTCCATCTTTTCATGCAACAAAAGCGCATTGACCTCATAGTCAAACTTGCGCTCAAACCAGCCGGTCAGACGCCGCGCCTCGGCCCGCTCCTGCGGATCAAGCGGCCACAGGCGGATATTCTGCTCGGCCTCCTCAAGATGCTCGACAATCGCGCGTGTCTCACAAATATTCAGGCTCACCCCATTGGCATAGGTCTCTGACAGAACCGGCAACAGTCCCGACGGATTGAGCCGGATCAGGGCGTCAGACGGCTCCCAGTATTTGATGTGCGACTCCTCAAACGCCATGCGCTTTTCGCCAAGCGCCAGCCTGACCATTCGGGAATGGGGATCAAAGGCAAAATGATGCAGCAAACGCTGAGGGGGGAGGCTCATAGAACTCTTAAACCTAATTGGGCCTAATTGGGATTGTGCCGGAAGACGCCGCCGTGAGGCTCACAGGCCCCTTCCGGATCGGGATGTATCAGTATATCGGCATTCGGGTAAGCCGCCAACAACCGGTTCTCAGCGCTTAGGATGATTTGATGGGCGCTGACAAGGCTATGATCCGCCCCCAGAACAATATGCATCTGAATAAGTATATAGGGGCCGGATATCCGCGTGCGCAAACGATGCACATCCAGAATATCGGGGTCGGCCAGAACCAGCATACGGATACGCTCGACGTCCGCCTCTTCCATGGCATGATCCATCAGGTGATCGGACGCTTCCCGCAGCACCCCGATTGCCCCCCAGACCAGCCACAGACCAATCAGAATACCCGCCAGAGCATCGACTACCGGATACCCCGATACCGCCGCCGCAATCCCGAGCAAGGCCACGCCATTGCTCAGCAAATCGACCATGTAATGCGCCCGATCGGCCTTGATGGCCACTGATCCTGACGCCTTTGCCGCCATACCCTGAACCGTCACCAATGCCCCCGTCAGGAGGATTGAGATAATCATCACCCCAATCGCCAGACCGCCCGCAGTGACCAGCGGCGGATCAGACAGACGCACCACCCCCTCGCGCAAAATCAGGGCCGCCGAAAAAAACACCAGCCCCGCCTGAAACAGGGCGCTGAAGGCTTCCGCCTTGCCATGGCCGAACGGATGATTGGTATCCGGTGGCCTGCGGGCGAAGCGAATAGCTAAAAAAGTAATAAGGGAGGCCACCAGATCGAGGCCGGAATCGGTTAGAGACGCCAAAAGCGCCATCGACCCCGACGCCATCACCGCCACGGTTTTCAGGCAAATAAGCACAAACGCCGTCAACAGAGACAGACCCGATACCCGCAAAACCATCTCATCAGGTGTCAGATTTTTAAACGAAAATCGCTCAATCAGGGACATTCGGCAGCCAGACTTCCGTATGGTAAACTATTTGTGAAGGTTTTACGCCATTAACTCCCTATAAAACCTTAAGGGCATAAATAATCCATGATGGATTTCTTATCCTGAATATGATCTCGTCCACACTTCGCTGCTGAATAATCAATCTTGATCCCTGTGGTTACCGAAACCTTAAGATAAGCGGAACGGTTACAGGGGCAATTTATCAGAGTTGTCTATGTCACGTGTTTGGATTAGCCGCGCCGAGGCGCTTGAACGCCTCGATGTCAAACCTCAGACCCTCTATGCCTATGTCAGTCGTCAAAGGGTTGCCGCACGCGCCGACCCGGAACACCCCCGCAAAAGCCTTTATGCCCTCGATGACATTGAACGCCTGTCACAACGCACACCGGGTCGTGGCAATCCGGCCCTGTCGGCTCCACCGCGCGTCCTCTCCGGCGGGCCCGTCGGCAGAGGCGAAGCGGTGCTAGACACCGAAATTTCCGTTACCTTCAACGGTCGCCCGCATTATCGCCGTCACGACGCCCTTTCTTTGAGCGAACGCGAGAATTTTGAAACCGTCGCTACCTTGTTGTGGCGTGACGAAAACCCGACGCCCTTTGCCGCCATCAAGCCGCGTCCGGACGTAAACTTCCCCGGCAGTCCGCGCACACGCCTGTGGGGCGTCCTCAGTCGCCGCCTCGAAGAGGACGCCATTCAGGATCGCCACGCACCGCGCAACCTGCCGTCTGAAGCCGCCAGCATCCTCAATGAGATGGTCGATGGCGTCACCAACGGCGGCCCGCGTCTATTCCTGCACCAGAGACTGACCCGCGCGTGGAAGGTCTATAACCTTCAGGACGTTGACCTCCTGCGCCGCGCCCTGATCCTGTCCGCCGATAATGGGCTCGACGAAGCGACACTGGCGGCCCGCGTTGCCGCTGCTGCGCACGGCCCGTTAGCGGCCTCGGTCATCGCCGCCTGCGCCACGGTTACCGGCGCAGGGCTTGGTGGGCGCATTATGCGCGCCGAAAGCTACGTCACTCAGGCGCGCCGTCAGGGCAATGCCCATCTGGCCGCCGAAACTGTATTAAAACAGGGTCAGGAGCTTCCCGGCTTCGAAGCCAACCAATCAGAATCCGACGCCCTGCGCGCCGAAAGCCTGATGGCTGCCGCCGCCCATATGGGCGATGACCTGAAGGCCATCTGGCAGGCCGGTGAGGACATCACTGGTCGTCCCGTAGGCTTTACGCTGGCGCTGGCGCTAGTCGGGCGTCACCTTGACCTCCCCCGCGAAGCCCCCTTCACCCTCTATGCCATAGGCCGCACGGCGGGCTGGCTGGCCCATGCCATTGAACAGATGGAAGCCAAATCAAGCCCCCATGTCCGCCTCAGATATATTGGCGAACCCCCGCTTGTCTCACCCGACCCTGTAGGGTAAGTCTGCCGCCGACAGCTTAAGCCAGCTAACCCGGCCCAGCTAAACAGGCAAGAGGACTACATGGACTATCTTATCGCGGCCTTTCTCGGCTTCATCGAAGGGCTGACCGAGTTTATTCCGGTATCCTCGACCGCCCACCTGTTGCTGCTGGCGCATTTTCTCGGTTTTGAGTCTACGGGCCGCGCCTTTGAGGTGCTGATCCAGCTCGGAGCCGTTCTGGCCCTCCTCAGCCTTTACTTTCATCGCCTGTGGAAGGTGCTGGTCACCCTGCCCACCTCACCGGAATCACGCGGCTTTGTCATATCGGTTCTCGTTGCCTTCTTACCCGCCGTCATCATTGGCGTCATGGCGCATGATTTCATCAAAACCGTTCTGTTCGAAAGCCCGCGCCTGATCTGCGTCAGCCTGATTGTTGGCGGTATATTGTTGTGGCTGGTCGATCGCTACGCCCCGACACCCGAACATGATGACCCCATGAAACTGACGTGGAAAACCGCCCTGATCATCGGCCTGTTCCAGTGTCTGGCCATGATCCCCGGCATGTCGCGCTCCGGCTCAACCCTGATCGGTGCCATGCTGATGAAGGTCGGCAAAAAAGCCGCCGCCGAGTTCTCGTTCTTCCTCGCCATGCCGACCATGGCCGGTGCCTTTGCCTATGATGTCTACAAGACGCATGACCAGATGGACTTCAATGACGCTGGCCTGATTGTGGTGGGCTTTATTGCCGCCTTTATCACCGCACTTTTAGTGGTCCGCGCCGTCCTTGATTATGTCAGCAAGAATGGCTATGGCGTTTTCGCCCTGTGGCGTATTGGCGTCGGCGTCATCGGCCTGACCCTGCTCAGCATTGGCCTGTAAATAGGCCCGGAAAGCGGACACAAAAAAAGCGGGCATCTTGCCCGCTTTTTCATTTATTATGCCTGATTATCCGACAACCTCAGCGAACTGACCATTCTTACGGAATCGCCACAGATAGGACGGGGCAATCGACGCCACAGCCGTACCGACAATCCCCAAATCCCTCAGGCCCTTGGCCTGCTCTGAGGCGACGTTGTCAGTCTTCAGCAGCTTGACCTGATCCGAGGTAAGCAGCGGCGCCGGAATAGCCGGAATCATACCGTGCAGACCGGCATGAATATCGCCGATAAAGCCAATAAATCCGGCAGCAGCAAATGGCATCCACACCAGCGGCCGCTGCGTATGGGTCTCTTCACCGACATAACGCACCAGCTCATTGAAACTGAACACACCCGGCCCGCCAAGTTCAAAAGTCTGTCCGGCATGCTCGGCATTGCCCAGAACCTCGGCAATAGCGCGCGCCACATCACCGACATAGACCGGCTGAAACTTCGTCTCTCCGCCTCCAATCGACGGCAAAAGCGGAAACAGCTTAGCC
>JBCEBX010000189.1:0-3944 GCA_039206455.1 Asticcacaulis sp. | reverse complement strand
CCTCAAGGCCACCCGGGGCGTGAGCGAGGTGATCTCCTCGATCATGCTCAACGCTTTCTACAAACTACCGACCACGACAACCTTTGACTGGACCCTGGGCGAAAACGCTCAAATTCTGGTTCCCGCAGACCTTTCAGGCACCGAAAAAACTCCGCGGTACGCCCTGTTCCTGCGCGCCAGAGGCAGCTACCAAAGCTCGGCCAAGGCCGCGCTGAACGTCGGCATGGCGCTTCTGGGCGGGCCGATGCAGTTCGGCGGACAGGCGGTTCAGGCCACTCTGGTTGACCTCGAAACCGGACAGATCGTGTGGTACGAAATGGACGCCGTTCCAGCCGGCGAAGACATCCGCGAACCCGAAGGAGCCGTTTCGGTTATTGAGCGCCTGTTCAAAAAACTGCCCCTGTAAGCGGTGAAGGCCATGCTGATATCCGCAAACCGTCTATCCGGCCTTGTCGCCGTCCTGATCCTGGGAACCGCCCTGCCGGTTATGGCCGCCGATGACATTCGCCGCCAGCCGGGCCAGCAACCCGAAGCAGGCACGCTTGAACAATCGATCTGGGAAGAGACCCGCAAATCCGAACGCGCAGCCCGTACCTCCGGCGAACGCAATCATGATCCGGAACTGAATGCCTACCTCAAGGGCATCCTTGATAAGGTGTCCGGCGACTACAAAGGCGACCTGCGCCTCTATGTCATGAACCGTCCGTTCTTTAACGCCAGCATGGCCCCTAACGGCTACACCGAGGTGTGGACGGGTCTGCTGCTACGCGCTCAGACTGAAGACGAAGTGGCTTTCGTTATGGGGCACGAATTTGCGCACTTCCGGCAAAATCACTCCATCCGCGCCTTTGAAAACGTCAAGGCCAATCAGAACGCCGCCACAGCCGCCACGATTGTCATCGCCGTTGTTGGCGCCGGTGCCGCCGCCAATGCCGGAAGCTACAGCGCCGCGCGTGACATCTCCAACCTGACGCGTGGACTGGTGGACGCGGTCTATCTCGGCTCAATTGCCGCCTATTTCGGCTATTCGCGGGAAACCGAAGGAGACGCTGACCTGCATGGCGGCGAAGTGGCACATCTGGCGGGTTATGATCCATATGCCGGTGCCCGCATCTGGCGCTTCCTGCTCGATGAAACGGCGGCGTCTGATTATGAACGCACCCGCCGCAGCCCGTCGCGTATCAATATATTCGGTTCGCATCCGCTGGAAATCGACCGCATCAGCGCCATCGAAAGCGCTGCTAAGAAACGTGGCTCAACACCGCTTTCGGACGAAGACCTGAAACAACAACGCCTGACCTACCGCCAGAACATACGCCCCTATCTCGCTCAGTGGCTGCGTGATGATCTACGCCGTCAGGACTATGGCCAGACCCTGTTCATCATAGAGCGCCTGAGCATCGACGGACAGGATCAGGGGCTTCTAAACTTCTATGCCGCCGAAGCCCTTCGTCTGCGCGGCAAGAACGATGACCTGACAAAGGCCGTCACACATTACCAGACCGCCCTCACCTTCGAAGATGCCCCCGCCACGACCTGGCGGCAGCTCGGTGACGTCTATCGCCGTCTGGAACGTACCGATGACGCGCTCATGGCCTTTAGCCGCTACATCACACTTCATCCTGACGCCGAAGACGTCTGGATGGTCGAAGATCAAATAACTGCACTTAAATCCGGCGCGGCCGCGTCTGTTCCGGACAACCAGCTTTAACGCATACACAAAGCGTTTGGGGGAATTATCATGCGTATTTCGAAACCCGCCCTTGGTCTGGCACTGGCCGCTGTTCTTCTCAGCGGTTGTAGCGCCGTTGTTCTGGCCCCTAAGGGCAATCTGGCGGTGGGCACCACATCGGTCACCCTGAGCCGTGACTGGACCGATATCACCAAGCTCTATTATAACCGCGCCAAGAAGGTGAAAATCCTGTCGCTTGACGGCCCGGGTCTCAACCGTCTGTTCATTTCCGAAGGCTTATCGAGCAAAGACCCGCTGATGGTGCATCCACAACGCGGAGATCGCAAATCGGCTCCTGCCCCGCGCGGCAAGGCCAATATGTCCTTTCAGGAGCATATCGAATTTGTCTCCACCTCCCTAAGCATTATCGACCTGCAACAGGTCACCTCCTCAGCACCTAAGCCAGTTGATATCGGTGGCACACGGGCTGTACGCTTTGACATCACCGCCAAGTCACCTGAGGGGCTTGATCTCAAAGGGGTAGCACAAGCCGCCAGCAAGGGCGGACTGAACTATTACATCGTATATATCGCCCCGGCTGAGCATTATTACGGGGCAGCGCTAAATGACGCCGTGGCGACCATGAACAGCGCAAAACTGCCTTAACTAAACCCTCTGCTTTGATCGTCTGCAGTTTCCGGCCGATCTTTGCGTTTGCGTAGGGATATAACGACCAACTCAACCAGAATGAAGCCGATACCTATGCCCGCCAGCGCCGCCATAAGCGGCAGCTGATCGCGGTTGACCGCCGCGCTCAGGATCCAGAACAGCGCCCACATCACCGGCAGGGCATATATCCGGCTCCGCGTCAGCCAGATCATCGTCATGGCAAACAGAACCAAAACCATAAGCACAAGGCCTGAATTCATCGGCACACGCGGGTCAAAGGCGGCAAAGCCGGATTCCACCAGTGCCGAGGTGATATTGACCATTAGAGCGGCACTCACCCAACCGGTCACAAGCGCCAACGGCAGGGCGACAAACAGAATGTCCTTAACATCCGGCTTCTGGTGTTTAAGCTGCATAAGCGCCGACAAGCCTGCCACAACACTTATAACGATTATGATGACACTGGCCGGATCAAAACCCCGGAACGGCACCCAAAGGGCCCAGAGGCCATTCATGACGAATATCAGCGACAGGCATAAAACCGCAAAACGGAAGCGTTGCGGACGTGTATTTGCAGGCAAAACAGCCCAGATACCGGAAACCATCCCTAACAGATAGATCAGGCTCCAGATGCTAAAGGCCGCCCCCTCCGGCACCAGCGGATGCTGGGCCTGAAAGGAACGCTCGTTTACCGCTATGCCCCAGTCGAAAACGGCAGGTAAGACAGCGCCAATGATCTGAAACACAGCCGCCGCAAGCAAAACCACACCGACAGGATTCACACCTGAGCGCGTGCGGTCAGAATGAGAAACATCAGTGTTATTATTTAAAGGGTCAGGCCGCACCTGAGGCTCATGAACCGGTATCACCATAACGACACTCCGTTAGCTTAACTGGATATCCCAAGAGTTAGCGCCTTCAGAAATGTTATATAAATACCGTCTGCCACTGCCAGTATAAGCAGACTGTAAGTCAGGCCTTCTTGATAAACTCGGTCCGCAGGACAAGACCGCGCACCTTTTCATGGTTGCACTCGATTTCGTCTTCGTCATAGGTCAGGCGGATATTCTTGATCAAAGTGCCACGCTTAAGGGTCACGCCCCCGGAGCCTTTAACCTTAAGGTCCTTTATCAGGGTCACACTGTCGCCGTCACTCAGGCGTGTGCCATTGGCATCCTTTACGATCAGTTCTTCATCATCAGCCATATGGGGAATCCTTTCATGAATTCCCCTAGCTATCCTATGGGTTTAATCGCGGCAATAGCCTTCGCCGGTTTTCACCACAATACAGTCGCGCTTATCCATCAGCCATTTCATGCCGGTGTCGATACCGCTGCCGTGCACGACCAGCAGAGACTCGCCATCGCGATTGATACGAATGCCCTCGCCTTCAACCGAACCTTTGAAACTGCGCATGCCATCCAGATTTTGCAGAGAAACCTCATATCCGCGCCCAAGCGCTGTAATCTCGGCATAGGTGCCTTCCGGCCCATTCCATCTGCCGACAAAATCACTGCCGATGGTCGCCGCACTTGAGGCCGCGACAGATACAGCGACCGCTTCGGGTGGCAAGGGCGGCTCTTCCTCACGCGCCGTACAGGCG
>JBCEBX010000188.1:0-3949 GCA_039206455.1 Asticcacaulis sp. | reverse complement strand
ACCACCTGACCCCCGAAGTCATCGAAAATGCCCGCGCTGATTTCAACCAGCCAAAGCTGGTCATCAAACCTGTCATCTCCGCCGGTTCCAAAAACACCTTCATACTGGAGGAAGGGCCTTATATTCCCTCCCTGTTTACGGGGTATAGCGTCAGCGAAAGTACAGCTTTCGCAAGCGTTGGGGACCGCGAAGCGGTGGGTGGGGCCGATACAGCGCTTATGCTTCAACCCTTCATGCCCGCCATCCAGACTGAGGGCGAATGGTCACTGCTGTTCTACGGTGGCCAGTTCTCGCACGCCGTGCTGAAAACCCCTAAATCCGGCGATTTCCGCTCACAACCCGACTACGACGCCCACCTGCGCAGCCTGCCTGTGCCGCCCGAAGCCCTTGATCTGGCCCACGAAGCCCTCGACTATGCCGGTGGCCGCGACCTCCTCTATGCCCGCGTCGATATGGTGAGAAACGCACAGGGCCAGCCCTGCCTGATGGAGCTGGAACTGATCGAACCCGACCTTTACCTGACCTACGACCCTGACGCCCCTGCCCGTCTGGCCCATGCCTTCAGCCATGCCCTGGGCCTTGGCTGCACCGGTAGCGGCCACCACCACTGACCCCCTCCTCCCTGCTCTGCGGGGAGGTGGCCCGAAGGGCCGGAGGGGTATCTTCACGCTTCAAGGCCACACCTTAAGGAGCCTGCATGTCCCTGCCTTTACTCCCGCTGCTTGTCCTTGCCGCCGCTGAACCCGTCGAAATCACCGTTACCGGCGAACGGCCCACCCAATCCCCCGCCGACGCTTTACGTCAGCGCACCTCAGACATTGCCGGAGCCACCGCCTTTGTTGACGAAAGCGCATGGGCCAACCAGCGCGCCACCACCCTTAAGGACATGGTCGATTTCACCCCCGGCGTTCTGGCCCAGCCGAGAAACGGCGCGGAGTCCCTGCGCCTGTCGATCCGCGGCTCCGGCCTGACCCGCACCTTTCAGGGGCGCGGCCTCCTGATCCTTCAGGACGGCATCCCCATTAACACCGCTGACGGCAGCTTTGAGTTCAACACGCTTGATCCCTGGCTCATCCAGCATATGCAAATCCTCAAAGGGGCCAATGCCCTTGAACAAGGTGCGACCCAACTCGGCGGCTCGATTAACCTCGTCACCCCCACGGGCCGCACACAACCCTATACCCGCCTGCGCCTTGAGGCCGGTACATTCGGCCACCGCCACGCCCTGATCAGCACGGGCTACGCCACCCCCGACCATGACGGGTTTATCGCCCTGACCTACCTGTCACAGGACGGTTTCCGCCACCACAATCAACAAGATTCCCTTCGCCTTGCCGCCAATTTCGGCTGGCAGGCCAGTGACCATCTCGAACACCGCCTGTTTGCCTCCCTGAGCCGTGCTGACGCTGAAATCCCCGGCTCCATAAGCTTTGCCGAAATCGCCCGCGACGCCCGTACCGCCAATCCGGCCAATATTACCGGGCGCTTCTATCGCGATGTCGATCTCGGCCGTCTGGCCTATCGCGGTATTTATACGGATGGCCTGTCGGAATGGTCGCTCGCCGCCTACACCAGCCACCGCCGCCTTGATACGCCGGTCACCGTGGCCATCACAAGCCGCTCCAACGAACACGGCCTGCGCCTGAGATACGGTTATGGCCTGCGCCCCAACCGCTTCACCACCGGCCTGAACGCCTATTATGGTAAGGAAAAAGAACGCCGTTTCGTTAATGCTGGCGGCACACCCACCACCCCTATCGTCACCCGCGACCTGACCGCCCTGACCCTTGAGGCCTACGCCCAGTACGAACATCTGATTGCGCCCTTCACCACCGCCATAGCCGGTCTTCAGGCCACCGCCGTCACCCGCCGCATAGATGAACACTTCCCCTCAACTGAGCGCCGCACAAACCGCTATTCGGCCTTAAGCCCGCGCCTTGGCCTGCGCTATGACGCCCAGACCTACACCCTGTTCACCAATTTCAGCCGCAGCTACGAACCCCCTACCTTAAGCGAGCTATCCGGCGGCAATGGCCCCGGTTTCCGCTCACTCAACGACCAGAGCGCCACCACCGCAGAGTTCGGCGGTCGCGGTCAGTACAAAAACCTGCGCTGGGAAGCCGCTACCTATCTCTCTACCTTAAGCGGCGAATATATCATCCTGCGTCAGCCCAACGGATCGTCCGAAGCGGTGAATGCCGACCGCACTCACCATGCCGGTCTGGAACTCGGCCTCAGCGGTCAGATCAACCACCACCTGTCCCTCAATACCGCTTATACCTACAATCACTTCCGCTTCCGTAACGATCCGGTCTATGGCGACAACCACCTGCCGGGCGTGCCCAGCCACTATCTGCGCGCCGAACTGAGCTACCATATCAGCACCGTCACCCTGTCACCCAATGTCGAGCACTCACCAAAGGCCTATTATGTCGACATGACCAACAGCCTCAAAAGCCCCGCCTATACGGTCTGGAACCTGCGGGCCACATGGTCACCGTCGCAAAAGCCCATCCGCTTTTATGCCGACCTGCGTAACCTTAATGATACAACCTATGTCGCCACCACCAATGTCATCGCCAATGCCCTTGGAAACGATGGTCGCCACTTCTACCCCGGCGAAGGCCGCGCCCTTTATATCGGGATCACACTGAAATAATCCGTGAAAAAATTTCATTTGAAACTAATTGCCTCCCTTGCCCGAAAGGTCTAAGGCGAAGGCCATTATGTCGACACGCACCATAAAAGCCCCCTCATTTCCTGAGTTTGTCGGTCTGGCCGCCGCCATTATGGCCATGATGGCGCTGGCCATTGACGCCATTCTGCCCGCCCTGCCGACCATCGGGCGTGAGTTTCAGATTACCGACCACAATCAGTTGCACGCCATCATCGGTGCCTTTTTCATGGGCGCAGGCGTAGGCCAGCTGGCCTTTGGCCCCCTGTCTGACTGGCTGGGACGGCGCAATGTGCTTTTGTGGGGCATAGGCGTCTATGTCGTCCTGTCGCTGCTGGCGGCCCTTGTCGACAATATGAGCCTGCTGATCGCCCTGCGCTTCGCCCAAGGATTGGTCGCCGCCTGCGCCAGTGTCATTTCCCGCGCCATTGTCCGTGACTATTATTCCGGCGACCGCATGGCCAAGGTCATGTCGATCGTCCAGATGATCTTCCTCGCCGTGCCTGCGCTGGCGCCCGCTCTGGGGCAGCTGATCCTGCTGATTGCCCCCTGGCGCTTCATCTTCGTCACTCTGGCTATCTACGCCATGTTGCTGCTGGTCTGGGCCCTGTTCCGCCTGCCGGAAACCCTGCCCGCCGAAGCCCGCCGCAAACCCGACATCGGCCATATCCGCCGCACCAGCATCAGCCTCCTGACCAACCGCGTGTCCCTGACCTATACCCTAGCCAGCACCACCATAGTGGCCATGCTGCTGGTCTATCTGTCCCTGATGCCTCAGGTGTTTGACGAGGTCTATAACCACCCCGAATGGCTGGCACCGGTCTTTGCCATCTGCGTGGTCGCCATGAGCGTCTGCGCCCTGCTCAATTCGCGCATCGTCGAAAAAGTCGGGGCCCGCACCGTGTCGCACTATGCGCAGTTAGGCATGCTGGGCTTCGGCGTGCTGCACTTTGCCATTGCCTATAGTTTCAATGAACCACTCTGGCTGTTTGTCACCCTTCAGGCTCTGACGCTCGGCTGCATGAGCCTTTCGACCTCGAATTTCATGTCGATTGCCATGGAAGACTTCGGCCATGTCGCCGGCACCGCCGCCTCGGTTCAGGGCTTTATCACCATGATGGGCGGCAGCCTGTTCGGCGGTTATCTGAGCGGCTTCTGGAACGGCCACCTGTGGCTCATGCCGCTGTCGGTGGTAATTACCTCAGGTCTCGCCATGATCATCATCACCCTCGGTGAAAAAGGCCGCCTGTTCCGCAACGCCTGACCCCTCTATAC
>JBCEBX010000187.1:13444-15812 GCA_039206455.1 Asticcacaulis sp. | reverse complement strand
GGATCATATGTCATGGATTTAGCGGCTTTCCGAGATCGTCAGCACCTCAAAGGTGCAATCCCCGTATTTTGATACATCCGCTGCCGGATACCCAAGCGGCGGAAGTCCCTCAATCATGGGCCTGTCAATTTCAAGTACCGCATTATCCGGCACCGTAACGCGTAACATGGGGGCAAATTGCAACGTGGCCTGACCAGCAGTATTAGCCGTTACCGCCACCGTCAGCCGATGCAGATAGCGCACACCCCCGACAATAAGACTGAAGGGCTGGCGCTCAACCATTTCAAAGTGCGGCGTTAATCCGTCCACCGTCAATGCCATGCCCGCCTGACCAGCACCATTGACGCGCGGCGCACCGGAGGGGCCTTTGGTTCCCCTGCGGATAACCTGACGGGGCAGATAACACAAAGCCCCTACCCGACCGGCCTGCTCGATGCGCGAATCCCATATACCGCCACACCCCTCAAATTCCATGACGGGTAAATTCAGCACCAACTGAAGCTTATCCCCCAGCCGGTTAATGCGCTGCGTCGCACCGCCCAATGGCGACGCCAGATCATTCGAAGCCGAAACCAGTTCTAACCGCGCATTGACCGGAAAAGGTCGCTCAGGAAACAATATACTCATGGAATAAGACGCCTTTGATTTTTGGCCATAGCCGTCTGCGCCTTGATCGATCCGCCTTCGGCACCGGCAACGCCCGCCTGTTGAGCCATAGGTGCCGAAATCCGGCGCACCTTTACGTCAAACAGATCCGACTTATCGACTTCGACGCGCAATATATCGCCCCCACCTGACCTTTGCGCTACCGCCGCCAGACCAGACCGAACCCCCTGATTGATCTGGGCCGCCGTCATGATTGTGCCGTTTATGGCGGGTGCAAAAATTCCTTAGGGCCGCCGCCGTCATTGACCTGATAAAGCGTTCCGGCATTGACCCGCCCGCCCGTGGCACGTCCGCCGCCGATCATAGCCGATAAGGACTTCACCATATCAAGCGCTGATGTAACCCCGCCACCCTCTCCGCCGCCCGCTGCCGCGACCGCAGCGGCAATGTCTTTCGCCGCTATTTTGCCCGCCGCCGTAATGGACGTGCCGAACGCCCCCGCAACCGTCGTCCCAGCCCCCGTAATGCCTGCGGATGCCGCCGCCCCTATGGTTGCCCCCTCAACGGCTGCCTTTCCGCCCCCGAAAATCAGGTCATAAAGCTGGCCCGCCCCATCCTCAATCAGCTTTTGGGTAAACGACCCCGCCATGTTTTCGGCAAAGGATTGCAAATCACCTGACGCCAGTGCCCTGAGGCCTTCAGCAAACGCCTTAGAAAAGGTTTCCCGCGCCTTACCGTAGGCCTCAGCGTCATCAAGCGCATCAGCTTCCTTCAGCGCCATACCCTTACGCGCCGCGTCGTCTTCACCCACCCCAATGCCGCGCAATTCGGCAATGCGCTGCATGACATACAACTCACGCTCTGCCGCTTTAACGCCCTTTTCATCGCCCTGAAGGCGGTAAATCTCTAACCGGTAACTCAGCTCATCGCGCGCCAGATCATCCACACGTTGACGGTCACGGGCATATTTTTCAGCGGCCTCTCCGGTCTTTTTGATACCGGCGGCAATTTTGGCCTCAAGCGCTTCACGCCGCGCCGCCGAGTCACGAATTTTGACCTCAAGCCCCAACCGACGCTCTGCCGCCTGAATGGCCTCCGCAGCCCCCTTGCCATACACATCCTCATAATCACGACGATATTGCACCAAGGCCCGCGCATCCTCAGCCGCCTGTATGGCTACCTTGTCGCCGGTCGCTTTCGCCTCAAGGATCGCTTCCTCAAGCTTCAGGATTTCTAACGCCGCCGCTTTGCGCTCGGCCTCGCGTTGCGCCGCATCAGCCTTGGATTTTTTATCCTCGCTACCGCCAGTACGAGGTGATCTGCGCTCTAAGGGCTTAACCTCACCAGTGGCCAGCTTTTGATACTCAACCCACGCCTCTGTGCGTAATTTTTCCGCTGCCTCGACTAGCGCCTGCGCTTCTTTTGTTCGAGTGGAAACAGAAGGAACCTGTGAATACGAACCTCCGAATCCCGATCCGGCATTCATCCCGCCACCCTGCGCGATACGCGCATCACTTCTCTGCGCCGCAGCCAGTTCCCGCTTGGCCGTTTTGAGATCACCCTCCGCACCCGTGAGCACTGCCTTTGCCTGCTCTTTTTGCGCCAATCTAGCGGCGGCGGCAACTTGAAACCACTCCTCCCCCAACTCCTTCACCTGACCGGTAAGCTTGGCGAGGTTAATGATGTCAGCTGGGATTTTTCCCGTTAATTTTGATTGCTCGTCGGCAGCCCCCTTTGTGGCCTCAGCCGCGTACTCCTGCTC
>JBCEBX010000187.1:3239-13434 GCA_039206455.1 Asticcacaulis sp. | reverse complement strand
CTCCTGCTCAGTGCGATAATCCTCAACCTTTTCTTTGAGGTTTTTGAGATTTTGAGACTGCTCAACCTGCTTAACTGCCAGATAGCCTAACGCCACAGTCACCCCAGTGATGGCCAGCCCGACCGGCCCACCAAAGGCCCCAAGCGCTGCTGCGCCAGCTACCCGGAACGATCCGGCCAGACCATATGCCGCGATCTGGCCCCGAACCAGATTTTGCACCATATTGACGCCAACCGCAGACCCTAAAAGCGCAACCAATGGGATCAGCACGTCATAGTTGTCGCTCAACAACTCAATGGCCTGCGCCAGCTTTTCCGTGGCCCCAAGGCTCTTATCCGCCTCCCCGACATATTGCGTCAGCTTGGTTGCGGCGTTTTGAATGGCGTCTCCCACCGTCGCGGCCATAGAATCGGCCTCATCACGCAAATCCTCCAGATTGCCGACCAGAGAATTATAAAGTACATCGCCGGTAATCTTTCCGGCCTTACCCATCTTGGCCAGTTCAAGCGTACTTACACCCAGATTGTCGGCCAGTAACTCAGCAACCCGCCCGCCACTTTCGATAACCGTATTCAGATTATCGCCATCCAGCTTGCCCGAAGCCATTGCCTTGGACAGTGCATTCATGATGCTTTCGGCACGCTGTCCCTTGGCACCGGACACCACTAATGCGTTATTCAGCGCCTCAATGTAATTAAGCGCCTCATCCGTCGAATAACCCAACGCCTTGAGAGTGTTAGAATTTCTGAAAAATCCTTCTGCGGTTTGCTCTAAGGATGAATAGGTGCGGAGCGCCATATCCGACAACCGCGCCATGACATCCCCGGCATTCTCACCCTCGGCTATCGCCTGACCGGCGCGGCCTTCCATTTCCGTCCAGGCATCGGCCATGCCTATGATCGCCGTGGTCGAAAGGCCCGCAGCCAAGGTGGCCGCCATGTTTTTCAGACCATCAAACGGATTGCCAAAGGCACGCTCCATTGACTGCTCAATCTGGCGCTGCGCTTCAGCCATACGGCGCTCCATGCGCCGCGCTGCCCTATCGACCTTGCCATTAGCCTCATCCATCTTTTTCGAAAGACGCGTAATATTTGCGTCCATCCCGAAGACAAGTTGCTCTAACTCAGTCGTCATGTTTAGGTTGACCTTTCATCAAGAGCGAGGGGCAATTGAGATGCACGTGACTATCCATGCTGGTGATTTTCAGACCGGAAAACACAGCTTCTTCGGCTATCAAGGCTTTAAGCTGGCCACACCAGAAATGGGTTGGACTGGGTTTAAGCTTGTCACCTACCCAGCCAGTCAGATCGAAAGTGTGGAAGTAGCGTCCGAAGAGTCTGTAAAAAAACTTGGCGGGACTGTCGGTTGGGGAGCCGCAGGAGCTATGATATTTGGCCCCGTCGGCCTTCTGGCTGGATTACTACTCGGCGGACGAAAAAATGAAGTCACCTTCATTGCGGTTTTCAAGGATGGAAAAAAGATACTCGCCACAACCGACGCAAAAACATTCACGCAGATCAGGGCGGCAACTTTCTAAAAAATCAGAAATCCCAATCCATTGCGGCGTGTTCTTCAGGTGTCGGGGCATCCGGCTTATCCGGCCCGATATTCGCCAACTTCCAGCCCGTGAAGAATTGATTGAAATACCAGAGCGAACAGCCCTGAAAATCCGGCACAGCCCACCCCATGGCCGCGCCTGCGCGATATAGTGAGGCGAAGGAGATCAAACCCTTGGGGTCTGACCTCCCGTCCGCTTTCGGGACTTAACCCCACCCTTCCCGTCGCCATCCGGCGCACCGGCCATGGCCGCCATCAGTATTTCGTAAGCCACAGACTTACATCCACTCAGGTAACCGGCACCGGCATAGCGCTCGACCAGTTTAAATGCCGCCTCAGGCTCCATCCCAGCGCCGATAAGCCCAAGCCGGATGGTCTCCCTTAGGTGTTCGGCACGCCAGTTGCCGGAGGCAATGGCGCGCGCCAAAGCCTCCGGCCCCAAATCGACCTTTTCCTGAAGCTCTTCCAGACGGGGTATATCAAGCTGGAAGTCGTGCTTTCCGTCACCGAAAAACACATTAACCTTGGCCGAACGGGTCATGGATTAGCCCCCTTCCGGCGGCGGCGCAGAGACGACGCTTAAGACCAAAGCCCCGTGGCTGGCGAACGACATGGTGTTCTGCGCTTCGGCATTGTATTCACCATTGACACCGTAACCCGTCAGCTTATAGCCCCCCGTCAATAGCCAGGCACCGGCCTTATTGACGCGAACCTTCACATTCCTTGCTTGTCCAGACTTCCACCAATTGAAGAAAAACGGGAAATCCGCCGGCTCATGATAGCCCGACCCCTCGATGGGCGCAGACAGGCCGGTCACATTGACCTTTGACCACGCCACCTCTTCACCTTCCGGGTTATCACCGGCCTCGCATGGCGGAATAAAGGTTTCGCTGGTCTGTGCGTTGAACTGAATTGAACGTGACAGATTGATTGAACACCGCTTGGTGTACTCACCGGAACCGGGTACTGCCTCAATAAGAATTTGAAGCTGCTGACCAACCGGCACATCGGGATATGTCAAAGTCTCAGGCATGATTTACCTTTCTGCCATTAAAAAACCGCCCCAGCGGGCGGCGGAAAGCGATTGATTTAAACGCTCAGGCTATGGCCTGAACCTTGTAACGCATCGTCAGGATACCGCTTGGCCCATCCTCGACCGGATTGCCTGAGGCAGACCCCAGTGGCTCATGAATAACGACGCGAAAGCCCTCAATGACGATCTCAGAATTAAGCACTTTGGTAAGCGCCGCAATGATGCGCTTGGCTTCATCTGACCCGTCACTGTTTGTCCAGACATGCAAAACAACTTGCGCATCCGAAGCATCATAACCCTCTGCGCCCGCAGGCTTAGAATTAATCTCAGCGATAGCCACGTATGGCCATCTGGGTTGTGATGGCACTGGGTCATAAATAGTCGCCGCGCCCCGCATAACATCAGCCACAGCCCCAGATGCACGAACCGTTGAAATAATGGCCACCTGTAAGGCATAGGTCGGATCAGTTGTCATTTCGTCCTCAGGGCCTTTATGGCCTTATTTTGCGCCCTCACCATGCGGCTTCGGGCCGATTTACGATAAAGCCTCACCACCGGATAAAAGAAGGGCTGCGCCTTAGTGCCGGGGTGATGCCGCTTACCAATGATCTTTTTCTTACCCACCAATCCCATGCGCCGGTTATATCGATTGTTCACCGCGCGATTGGACTTGCGCTGATAATCCCGAAGACCGGCCTTTGTACCGAACTCAACCCAACGCGGGTAAAACGCCTCATCGTTACCGGCAAAAATCGTAACCCTTAGCCCTGCGTCTCTGAGAGCGCCCGCTGTCGTCGCGCGCGGCCTGAATGCGCCTGTCGCCTTTGTCTTCGGCGGATCGCCCTGCGTCCACCCGACGCTACGCTTGAGTGCACCGGGCTTACGCGACGTTCCAAACCGCCCCATCGGCGCGGCCAATCGGATGCGACCCGACATGCCTTTGGCATTTTCAATCAGGCTACCCCGCGAAGCTTCTTTAACCGCCTCAGGGATCGCCCTGATCTGCCGCTTCAGGCGTTCACGACCCTTAACGCGGTGGTAGTCCATCTTTACCCTGAATGACCTCAGCCTGTATCAGCAACCATTGTCGCTGCGCATCCATGACCTCCGCGAATGTGATATTGAATATCCGGCCATCTGCGCCTGAGGTGACATCCACAAAACGATCATCAGGCCGAATGCCGGTCGTTTCACGATCCGCCCTGACCCAACATTGGAAAAACGATTGACCGGCGTTACGGTCACCCGTGACGATCTCACCACCCCGCAGCGGCAATAACTCCGCTGACCGTGGCGACATCATCACACCCCATTCCCCTAAGGGGTTACCGGTTGTATTGTCAGAAACACGGCCTTGGCGCTCAAAGCGAACCTTATGGCGCAACCGCCCTGCGGTTGGCGTTTTCATTGCACAGACCTGTTTCTAACAGGAACAGATACCGCCGCACCAGCAGCCTTAGCCGCCGCTGCACAGGCACGCGGGACACGACCCTGATGCCCCTCAGGATAAACCTTGATCACCCCCTTAAGCGGCACGTGCCACTCATATTCACGGGTGAACCGGACATAGGTATCAAGCTTGATGGTCATGGCTTCGCCCTCAAGCTCCATACACACGATAATGATGCAGAAGCCGGTCAATGGTCGGCGAGAGGCTGAAGGTTTGACCTGCAACAACCGCCTCTCGGTTGGCATACAGATCACCCAGCAACATAAGCGCCGCAGCCCTGAAAACCGGCTCCGCTCCGACCGGCACAAGCGTCTTGTTACAGGCCTTAAGGCATGACAACACCGCTGCATCGGCATACGCTTCAATCAGCGCATCATCCGCATCCGTCTGAACCCGAAGATGATTCTTGGCCATATCCAAGTCCAGAAGCGGGCCGGTTGTCAGAACTACGACATCTAACATTATTCGCCCGCCTTATTCTTAGGCTTGGCGTCGGCCTTATCCTTGGCCTCAGGTTCAGCCTTAAAGGCTAGCACACCCTTATCAATCAGGTGCTTTACCGTGGCACGATCCGCGATACGCTCATCACCTACATTGTACATCTTATCGCCTAAATGCGGGCGCATAACCTTGAACGTTTCAGTCATTTCAATACCCCTTCAAAAAGGGGCAGAGCCGAAACCCCACCCCTTTGCTCATTAAACTTGGCAAACGGTCTGCGACTTAGGTCACGTTGCCAAAGTCGCCATAAATGAAGGATTCAGGGCGATAAAGCGCCAGCGCCCCACGCTCTTCCGCAAGTAAGGTCGTCAGGTTCTTGGTAAAATCATCATTCACATAACCCGCCTCAACGCGCGCATCCCAGCGGTCGAAATACTGAGCGCCCGCCTTGAAGGCACCGGTTAGGAACTTGTCTTCGGCAATGGCCTGCGTCTGGGCAACCGGAAGGCTCCACAGCATGGGCGTAAGCGACCCCTTGGGGTCACCCATGATATAACGCCCCTCTTCATCCTTCGTCAGTTCGATATGCGTCCAGTCAATAGGATTAAGCACGTGACCGGTCGCTGGAAACAAAGCCAGGGCCGCCTGAAGCATGGCAAGGCGCAACTTATCGATCATGGTCGCGCCCGCAAGCGTGATTGGCGCAGTGTAGGCCGTGGCCTGCGGAATAATTCCAAGCAGATTTTGACCCGTTCCATCACCATTCAAAATCTGATTTTCTTTTACGAAGCTCAGACCATAAAGCAGGCGCTGATCAATGGTCGAACGTAGCTGAGACACATCGCTCAGGATCTGGCGCGAAGCCTTCATATGGTGCGCAATGACCTTGGCCGCCGTGGTCACCAGATCGAATTTAATGTCAGACTGCGGTTTGGCCGCACCTTCCGCCACCATAGCCGCCGCATTGGTAAAGCCGGTTTCCTTGACGTACTCAATCGAGGAGCCGTCCATGCGTCCCGGCGAAATCAGATCAATCAGGGTCATTGGCCTCTGAGGCAGCGGCAGGATACCCGGCAAGCGAGTAGGCGCAACCGCATCCCCAACAGAACCTGCCGCATCCGTAGTGGCAGAGGTCAAGGTGGCTTTGATACGGATATCCGCACCGCCCGCCCCCTTGCTAAAGCCAGCGGCTTCAAATGCCTTAAAGGCATCCGATTCCACGAATTGTTCACCGATAGTCAGAATACGCTCAGGCCCATTTTTTGCGTCACGGGCCATCTTTTGCTCAAGTTCATCAAGCCGCGCCTTCGCCTCATTCATCGACGTCAGCGCTTCGTCGATAGTTTCCTTCTGCGCTTTCGTCTGATCAATCCCGCGCTGGGCTTCGGCGACGGCCTTTTCAGCCTTTTCCTTGACCTCATCGAACTTCTTTTCAAAGTCCTTCTTGATCTCTGCAGCCAGTTCGGCAGGCGATTGCCGTGCAAGCGTATGATCATCAGGGTTACGGAGAAAACGACCGGCGCGGCGCTCCGCAGGCGACATGGTGACCCCAAAAGCGCACAGAGAGGCAGCCGCCATAAGAATGACGTGTTTAGTCATAATAGTATCCTTTTAAGATTTAAGAGAAAGCCCGGTATGGGCGGAGTTTCAGCCGCGTAAAGCTGTCAAAAAAGCGAACGCGTCATCGGCCTTCGCCTCGGGTTCCCCCCGAAGGTGCGGCGCTGCCTTCCCCGCAATCGCGGTCGCAAGGCTTTTCGAGAACCCTGAATCCCTCAGGAACACCTCGAACTCACGGACGGAAGGCAGGTCACCACCCTCCAGAATTGATTTAACACTGTCGATATGCGCGGCATGTCCAAGCGCGCCAAACGTTACAATACTGATCTCTTTAAGGTTCAATTGCTTAAGGAGCAAAACACCCGGACGGCTGGGGTCTTTCTTGGTTTCAACCTCACGATAACCGATAGACAGCTCATCCAAAGCCCCGGCCTTAATGAGCGCAAAGGTTTCAGCACCAAGCACGGTTTCATCCTTAAGGATGCGCCCCTTAACCCGCAGACCTTTCCCGTCTTCCTGAATGTCATCCCAAATGCCAATAGGCTTGTGGGTGTCATGCTGATAAAGCATCTTAATGCGACGGCCATCCCGCTTCGATGCCGCAAGCGAGGCCTTGAACGCCCCTCGCACCACGGCCTCGCCATAGCTATCCACCTCATCCCAGATCGACGCATAACCCTCGATCTCGCCATTATCACCTAGCGCCTTCACATCAAGCTGTATGCCTGCGTTTTTTGTCTTCTGATGCACCAATGCCGAATTCTTAGTTTTCACCGCTATCTCCAGAAACAAGGACAGGCGCATCGGCCATATTGATAGGAACATTCTGAGATTGAATGCGCGGCACATCGCCACCAGCTACGGGTGGCAGATTTTCCAGCGCCCTGATCTCATTAATCGTCATGGCCCCGATCTGAGACATAGCCCTGTAAAATGCAGAGCGACCGGCACTATCGGCGCGCAACAACCCCTCAAGGTTAAACTCAACGACGATGCCCTCAACGCGATCCTGAGGCGTAAGCAATTGCTTCATTATCGCCTGCTCAATCCGCTTTAACCGCTTGCGCAGTGCGAATTTCTGAAACGTCAGAACCTGTTGCTCAAGGCTTGTCGGGTAACCGCTGCTTTTTTCGTTATGGCCGACCATAAACGGCGGCACCCCAAAGAAACGGCAAACCTCTTCAACACTGAAGCCGCGAGATTGCAGCATCTGGGCATCTTCAGGCTTGAGTGAAATATCTTTCCAGACCGAACCACCCTCAAGCACCAAAGGCCGTCCGGCATTCATAGCCCCGACAAACTTTTCAGACAGCTTGCGCTCGAATGGATCACGCTGCTCGTCAGTCAGGAAATTCTGAAACTCGACAACCCCCGAAGGTCGCAAGCCATTGGCAAATGTCGAAGCCGCTGCTATGTTGATCACAGACGACAGGCCAAACATTTGCCGACCATAACTTAGCGTCGATAGCCCACCTAACGGGCCGCCCCCAAACCCCCGAACATGGAAAACATTTTCCTGCGGCTCATCATATGAGCGGCCATCTTCCGTCCAGCGATACCGGATTGAGCCATTTCCGACGCGCCGCGCGGTCGCATTTGCAATAGGATGAAGCGCAACCAATCTGCGCCCGCTATACTCTTTACGAGCATGAAGATTACCCTTTAACTCAAGTGAAGCCTGTCCGCCCTCCCAAAAATCCATGGCCGTCTGATCGTAATTGGGCGAGTCATGCAGGATGCGATAAAGTGGATGATCAGACGCCACTTTACGATTTCCGGCACTGTCAGTACGGTAAACAACCAATGGCAATGAGGCTATTGTGCCCGCCAATAGGTTCACACAGGCCCACGCCGCAGATAAAGCAAGAACCGAACTCTCGCTAACCGGCACGCCCGCCTGCGTCATCTGAAACCAGCCCTGTTCATTTGTCAGACTGAGCGGAATAAACTTATCCGCCTTAACGGCCCCCGGCTCATCCGCCATGACATGCGGAACATAGTCAGGCCGTGACTTAGAACCGCCGGTCAGTTTGGAAATCAAATTCATGCTGGCACTCCCAAACTCTTAAGATAGCTTTTCAATCCACCGACAGAGGGATCGGCCACAGGGTTCCAACTCATCAATATAGCCGCGCAGAAAACAGCAATTAGGGGGTCAATCTTGGCCCGACCCGACACCTGCTTGGTAATCATCCCCGAATTGCCTTTGATCTCTAATTTGGCGTTACCCACCACCCAGATCATCAAGGCGCTGCCTTCATGAATGAGCGAACCATCAGTCAATTTGCGCTCGATACCGTACATGGCGGGGGCCAGCGCCGTTCCCTGCCTCAGTCGCGATATTTGATCATCAGTGATACCGATCAGCACCAAGGCCTCAATGATCGCCGCGATGTTGTTAGGATCGATCCCGATTGCCGCCTTTTTAGGCAATAGGCCCGCATCTTTCACACGTTCGACCAAATCCACCAAAAAAGTGATGTCATCCGGCACCGGTAAAAGCGTCAGGGACTTTTCTTTCTCAAAGTCCTGAAGCTCGGAAGCGATATCCTTGCGGACTGTTAGCACCTGAGGGTTAGCGATAGCGCATGACCAGATAAGCCACCGCCGCGTACCCCTCTCGCGTCCGATAAACGAAACCCCCAAAAGGTCATCAAGGCCACCGCCATCGATGCCGACAGTGATAACCTCGGCACGGGCCAACAACTCCTCAAACGTAAGTGTCCGATCCGCTGCCAGCTGCCAGTAATCAGCCCCGCGCCATCGATCATCCCTAAGCCTAAGGCCCGGCTCAACATTCAGATGCTTAGCCAGAAACACCTGAAGGACGCCAGCGTCACCTCGCTCTGATTTCCGCGACTCACTAACCAGCCAGGACAGACGAACCGAGCGGCCCATATTCGGGTTAGTGATGTAAAAATTCTCAGACTTTAGATGCTCACCAGCCTTAATCATTTCCTCTGGAAATTCATAAATGACCGGCAGGAACTCAGGATCATCAATAATGCCGTCGCGCACATCCCGTGCGTAACCAAGCTTGGCCTTGAACACCCCTGACGGCGGCTTATCAGATTGCGTTGACAGCCAGACCACAAACCCCTCAGGACGCGAAACTAGACCGCCAATCGCCTCCCGCAACATCGCGTCGGCGTCAGGCTTTTGGCCGAAAATCCATAACTCATCAATCAGGACAAATGCGGCTTTCTTGCCGGTCACTGTGCCTGAATCCGCCGCCACCACCTTTAATTCAGCATCCGTCACACGGTGCTTAATCGTTTTGGTGTTTTCGTTAATGTGCAGCAACTTGGAAAGCTTGGGATCGGCCTTCACCATATCCCGCGCCGGATTGAATGCGTTACTGGCGACTTCAATAGTCGGAGCCAGAATCAGCAACTCAGCCGAATGACGCCAGTTACGCACTAAGGCGGTGACCATAATGGCGGCGGCTATGGTGGATTTTGAATTCTTCTTGCTGATCAACAGGAAAAATTCACGAATAAGCCTTTCACCTGTTTCCTTGTTATATGCCCCGAAGATGGCCCGAACGAAGTCGAACACCCATTCTTCACAGGCCTCCCCGAATGTCGGCTGCCCCGGCGCATCAACAATCCGTAACGACTTAAAGACCCGAAGCGCCTCTTCGCCCTCATTCGCAAACAGAGGCGACGGAATTAACGACCGGCGCTCGACAATTCGGACGCGCCAATCAGGACACGCCGTTGACCACTTCATGATCAGTTACTGACTACCAGCTTAGGCGGCGGCGGCGTAGCAAACAAACCACCGACATTCTCAGCGTCGCGCTGCGCCTGCTCCTTCTTGCCTATGACTGGAGCCTTGACTTGCGGTTCCGGCTTTTCATCATCGCGCGCAATGCGTCCTGCCGTGCCCTGTTCCATTTGACTTTCAATGAACTTGGCCGCCCCCACATTGCCAGTCAAAGCCTTCTTCCACATCGTCTCAATCAGCACGGCCTTCGCCAGTTCAGGCCCTTCGGTAAGCTCCCGAAAATAATACTTCCTCAGCGTCGGTTCACTGATCATCAGCCGCGCCGCAATCTGCTCAACCGTAAAACCGGAACTGCGTAAAATTGCTATTTTTTCAGCAACTTGTGAGCTTCTCTTGTGGCGCTTGCGACCCCGTGCATCCTTCAGTTC
>JBCEBX010000187.1:574-3229 GCA_039206455.1 Asticcacaulis sp. | reverse complement strand
CAGCAAGTCCACCCCGACTGAATTTTCATCCGTCATCGAAAAAAAATCTCCAAATGGGGGGGACGCGGGTATTTGCTAGGGAGATATTCCAGACTTTTCGCCCCCCCCCCTGCCCATGAAACGGGTTTTAAAACTTATAAAGCTAAGCCCCGACTTACAGGCTTTCGCCTCCTCAATCCCAGACGCCGCGCATGTGAAGGCTTCCCTGTTCCTCGGCCTGCTTATCGCGGTCATGACACGGCCACTTGCAGAGCGTCTGGATGTTGTCGAGGTCATAGAACTTGGCCTCGTCGCCTCTGTGCGGTTCTATGTGATCAGCGACCGGACTGTCAGCCGCAGGATGCTTGCCGCCACAAACCCGACCGCACCGGCGGCAGGTGTAACAATCACGGACATGCGCCTCAGCCTTAAGATTGCGCCACCGGGCCGTTGAATACCAAGCCCGCCACGGTTCAGCCCTAACTCTAACCAAGACACTCTCTGTAAAAAGGAAAGGCCTGCCGCGAACGACAGGCCTAGGTGTGTGGGACAACACAGGGAGGAAACACGAACCGCTTCATAGCATCCGCACAACCATAGACAGACTATGGTTGCGCATTGCTCCGCAACCCCTTATATCTCAAGGGGTTCACGCGGCCCGAAGCCGATCCGGGTTGATTTGAAATATAACATGGCGACCCATGAACGGGCATGAAACCTCGACAACTTTTTTACTGACTACCTTCGAAATGACACCCGACACAATGCCGTCAAAGGCGGTTACCGCATCGCCCTTCTTGGGGCCAGACAGAGGCAAATTCTTCTGACTTTCCCGATGGATAAGCCCCGCCGCCTCAGACGCCCTTACCTCTGAAATCTCCCGCTCAGAGACGGCATTATTCAGCACCAAATTAATTCCAAAAATATCCTTGAAAGACGGCGCAAACGGGCACCGAGCGCGTACAAACAGGTAATCTCCGAATGCCGGTCGCGGCAAATAGGCGATGTCACCACGGCCATTGACCTTACGCGGCACGATAATCTGAGGGGTATAAACATCGAAATAGACCGGCTTAAGCTGCGACCGCACATAGGCTTGTTTCTTCGGAGCCGCGATAATCACCCGCCAAACGCTGTCGTCATGCACTACGTTCGACATCACGCCACCCACAAGCTGACCAGATCATCCGGCACAAGCGACCCTTCCGCCCCCGGTTCAGGGCCATACTCATCCGGCCAGCGGCCCTTGTACTTCGCCACGCGAATGGCCTTGCGCCACGTTTCCTGATCAAACCCAGCCGGATTAGCACCACTGCCCTGCGCCTTCGCCGCACCGGCCACCGGCTTGACCGGAACACCCGCAATTCGCTTGTCGCGCAACTCACACGCCAGCTTGACGGCAAAGTCCCAACTGGACATCTGCCGCCCCTTGCCCCGAAAATACGCCGCTGCCGAAATGGTGGCCTGCCGTAACTCATCCGCCGTGCAGGCCGGAGAATGCGGCAGGTCATTCAGCAGATAGATCAGCGGCATGGGATTGGCGGCATGCAGGTTTGACGCCGGATCAGCCAGAGCATCCCCCGCCAACCCGATAAGCTCATCCCTCAACGCCATGCGTTCACGCGCCTGCGCGTCAGAGAGAGAGTTATTATTAAGTTTCTTGATTATGGGGGTAGCATGGTGCACCCCCCCTCCTAGCATGGTGCTACCCTCCCCCCCTTGCACGGTGCTAGGGGGGGGTGGCATGGTGCTAGGGGGGTGTTCGCCCGATTTACGGGCCGCTGCCTCACGCTTTTTGGCCTCATCCGCCGCCTTGTCAGCATCCACCTGAGCAATCACACGGGGCAGGTCAATGACAAAGAGCGAAGACGTGCTGGACCCATTATCCCGTTTGCGCGGGATCACGGCCATCCATCCCGCCGCCGCCAGTGACCTGATCGAACGGCGAACCGTATCTACACTGTAGCCCGTAACGACACTACAGTCCCGCAGCGACGGGAAGGCCTCGCCGGTATCTGAATTTGTCCTCAGGGCTATGTGCGCCAGAATCGTCTTGTCGGTGCCTGTAAGCCCCGAAGTTGACGGCCTTAATTCAGATACAAATGCGTGATGTCTACCACTCATAACTCTATTCCCAAAATGCGCTATGCTTGAGCGACACGTTGATTTCATGCTCGAAATCACCCGGCCCGCCCCTGTTTTTCACGTTGATAAGCAAGGCCTTGTCCCGCCAGCGCTCAAGATCGGACAGATACTTGTCCATGGCATCCAGTTCCTTGTCCTCCGGTTCCCTGAGGTACTTCTCAGGCCGGTGAATGAACGTGATCTGCGCCGCGTCCGCCTCAATCTCACCTGACCACCTCAGGTCTGACATCTGGGGCCGCTTGTCAGCATTGCCCCGCGCCTCATTGGCCCGCGAAAGCTGACACAGCGCGACCACGGCCACGCCGGTTTCTTTCGCCAGATCACGCAACGCGCCCGACACCTCGCCCACCTCAACCACGCGGTTGCCATAGTTGCTTTCCGGCTTCACGATATGCAGATGGTCAACCACGATCATGCCGGGCCTGAGGCGGTCTTTCTCCCATCGCCTTATCAGCCGCTTGGCCGCAGGCACGATCTGTGAAGGCGTCAGGCCTGACCGGTCATCAAACCAGATCGGCAACTCCCTGAGCG
>JBCEBX010000187.1:0-564 GCA_039206455.1 Asticcacaulis sp. | reverse complement strand
TCTGATCCGGCCCCAGCTTGCCGCGTTGCGCCTCAAAATAGATCGGATTGCGATCACGCGGCGCATACCGGTCGAACGCCAGCCCGCAGCCCATGCGCAACGCCAGTTCGGATATGTCCATCTCAAGGCTGAAAAAGCCGCACGCCAGCCCTGACCGCGCCATGGACTGCATCATGGCCACCGCAAAGGCGGACTTGCCCATGCCAGGGCGACCAGCAAAGACGTTCATACGCCCCTTGACGATACCGCCGCACTTCACATCGAAATCGTGAAACCCTGTATGCACAGACGGACGCGCCGCCGTGCCATCCATAATCCCCGCCAGCCGATCCGCCAGCGCACTGCCGTCAACCCACGCGTCCTCAACACCTGCGCCCCGCGCCGCATCGGCCAAGGCCGCTTCGCAACGGGCGATCACACGCTCAGAGGAATCGGTGACACTGGTGGCATCAATCAGGATTGCCTGCGCCGTGCGGATCAGAACCCGCCGTGCCGCTGCCTCGGCGATCACTCGCGCATAGTCAGGGGCCGCATAGGACGGCGGCGTTCGCTCCATAAGGTCAA
>JBCEBX010000186.1:3383-3984 GCA_039206455.1 Asticcacaulis sp. | reverse complement strand
GGACCATACTTCACGGCATAACACTCTTAGCATTAGTCTGACCCATACATGTCCTATACATTCAGAGCCATTGAAGCTATTGCAAGTCACGCACAGAAAGACACAGAACGTACGGGAAACAGCTTTATCAGTCGAGAAAACCGCATCAGCTTTGATTGCATAACTGAAAACCCTCTTCCTAAGAAGGAAGCCGATGCCCTTCTGAACTTCCCGAGCAGTGACACTCTTCGTCAGAAATATCATAACGCCGTTGCTACCCCAGGCTTTATAGACTCTGGTTTATTAAGCTTCTACGATTACGGCTATTTTGAAAACTGCGCACTTCCGATTGATGTGTTCAGACGTCAGGCCCTGATCGGAGAACCTATCTGCTGGGGTTCTGACTACGGCGAATGGTATGCCAAACAACACAATCTTGAGGTATGGTTTGACCGTGAAATGTCAAAGAGCTACCTTGATAATATTATCAAGGCCTTCAATCAGGTAACTCTTTCAGAAGAAATAGTTATTCTCTCTGCCCCAGGCCAGGAAATATATGGCCACTGGTTACTGGATTATGCTGCCAGGCTATATAATCTGGGGCAGAGTGAGTTTCAGACAC
>JBCEBX010000186.1:0-3373 GCA_039206455.1 Asticcacaulis sp. | reverse complement strand
CAATATGCCCGAGTGGGCACGATACTTTCTGAACACTTTTGACATCAATCCAGAGCGCATAACCAAACATCCTGCGAGGTTATTCAAGGCCGCTCATGCCATTATACCAACAGCGGCAAAATCCGGGCACAGGCTGGGCGAAACAACCCTCAAGGCGGCGTGGCAGCACATTCTCGACCGCCACGCCCATACCTATGTCGATCCTAGGCTACTGAACGAAAAGATATATTTTACACGTCGTCACTGGAACGGAGGCGATCGGCGGTCCGTGGCTAATAGCGATGCAATTGAAGCTCGATTTGTTGCACGCGGATACACGCTTGTTGCGCCTGAAACCCTGAACATACCTCAACAGATCCAATTAATGCGTCACGCGCGCATTGTTGCAGGTGAGGATGGCAGCGCACTGCATAATATCATCTTCTGCCATGCCGGTGCGCGTCTCGGCGTTCTGAGTCTACCTGAACGCAATAATCTCTGGCACCTCGGTATATGTCAGATACTTGGTCATCGTATTGCCTATTGCTATCTGCCGAAAGAACACGATGCAGATATGGATTTAACTGAAATTGACAATTTCATTGATACGCTTGAGGCTTAACGGTGTGATCTTTTATTTCACCTTTTCCTCAAAACGGAGTTAGGAATGACCTTAGGTTTTCATCTTAGTCAGGATCACCTGGAAGTTTCCGGCTTGGATGTAACGGTTCTTCAAGACTGCCTGATAGATGAAGAGACCCTTGAGAGGGATACCTTAGAATGGGGCAGAGCGGGAGTACGCATTCCGTTACCTGCCTCGTTTTTCGATGGACGACGCCACACTGTCAAACTTGCTTACACACATGAGGGCGTCCGCAACTTAAGTGTTTTTGAGCATCAGTCCGTATATTTCGGGCATATTGAGAAACGAGGCGCCTACTTACGTGGATATCTGTACGATCATACCCGTCCAGACGCAGTATTATCGCTGGATGTAGAGCTTGATGGAACGATAATCTCAAAACTTCATGCTAATGAAGTGCATGCCTCAGCGCCTGAGATTGCCAAAGCGTCTGGATTTATCCTGCTGTCGCCCGTTGAACATGATGATCCCGGGGCCCATCTTCTGGCACTGCGTCTTAGCGGAACAGACTTTCACCCTTTGGGGCGAATATTGATAAATATTCAGCCTGCAACCTTATCCGTACCAGACAATATAATTACAGACCCATTATTAAAGCGGACCCTATCAGATTTCCGCACTTTTTACCTGCGCAGCCAAGCCCGCCTTACACATTTAGGTGAGGCAGGCGACCCAATACCTGAAATCTGGTGCGCGGGCGGTGCATATTACACCACCCGGCGTACAACCGGCATAGATGTCATTGTCCCTGTTTACAAGGGTTATCAAGAAACGTTTGCCTGCCTGACCAGTGTCCTTTCCGCACGGAATGACCAACCCCTAAATCTGATTGTTATTAATGATAAAAGTCCCGATGCGGCCCTGACCAGAGACCTACGCCGTCATGCGGCGCACCATAATTACCTTTATGTAGAAAACGAAGAAAATCTGGGCTTTGTACGTACGGTCAATAAGGGCATGCGCCTCAATCCCGACAATGATATCGTGCTGCTCAATTCCGATACTGAAGTTGCTGATGAATGGCTTGATCGCCTTTATCATGCCGTCAACTCTGACCCGGCCATTGGCAGCGCATCCCCTCTATCCAATCAGGCGACCATACTCAATCTGCCCGACAGGGACGGGCATGCAGGCATACCTTATGGGCTTGATCTAAAAAGCATAAATGATCTGTGCGTTGAGCAGAACGACCGGGCGATAGTTGACCTGCCGACCACCCATGGCTTCTGCATGTTTATCCGCCGTGAATGCCTCAATCAGTGCGGCCTGTTTGATGAGAAACATTTTGGTAATGGCTATGGCGAAGAAAATGAATTTTGCCTGCGATCGGCCTCGCGCGGATGGCGGCACGTAGCTGCACTGGATACCTTCGTGTATCATAAGAATGGCGTGTCCTTTGGTGACACCAAGCCAAAGGCGGTGCATGCCAATCTGAAAGTTCTTAAAACGCTTTACCCGGATTATGAAGGACAGATTAGCCAATTCATTCAAAATGATCCTCTAACGCAAGTGCGTAACCGTCTACAGATGGCCCAATGGCAGGACCGGCCCTGTGTAATCTTTTTCATGCCTTCCCTTGGTGGCGGCATAGACACGCACGCAGATGAACTGGCTAAAAAGTTGACTGCGGAGGGCTATCGCGTTCTGCTGGCCACCGGAGCTGAAAAAAAAGACCTGTCTTATCGGGTCAGAGAGTGGGACACAGATAATAGCCTGACCTATCTGCGCTCTGGTTGCGGCAATGATTTTTACGCGGATCTACTTAGCCTAAAACCGCAATTTATACATTTGCATCATTTGATCGACATGCCAGATGGGATCGATCATTTCCTGCGGGTATCCGACATACCCTATTATGTTACACTGCATGATTTTTTCTATATTTCCCCCACGGTTACCCTGCTTAACGAAGGTGAGATATATAATGCAGCGGCTACAACTGACGATCTTCGCGATCAGGATGAGCACCGCCTCTTCCATCCTGCCCTGCATCCGGACTATCAGATAATCGCTGAACAAATCGGCCTGTGGCATGCGAAATGGGATCAACTTCTTAGGCGAGCCCATACGGTCATCGCTCCGGATTCATCGGTCATTGATATTTACAAACCGATCTTCCCCGACGCGCCCTATCGGGTCCGCCCTCATGGAGGCCCCGACAGGGCCGTGGTCGGTTTCAGAGAGCGCCCGCAACCGGACACCATTCGCGTAGCCGTTCTTGGCACCCTGACCGCTGCCAAAGGCGTGCTTAGGCTACTGAACTTTGCGCGCTGGGCACAAACACACGCGCCGACTCTGCGTTTCATCATTCATGGATATGCCCATGGTGAGGCAAGATTTAAAAGCCTGCCTAATGTGGAGTATCACGGCCCGTACAGGCACGATGAACTGCGTTCACGGTTAGAGCGCGCACCCTGTCATGTGGCATTATTCCTTAGCGGTTGGCCTGAAACCTATTCCTATACGCTTACCGAAGCACTCAATGCAGGCCTGACGCCTGTATGTCTGGATGTAGGTGCCTTTTCAACGCGCCTGGCCGCTCTGGAGATAGGAGAATGCCTGCCCCTGAACGCCACCGCCTCACTGCTGGCAGCGGCGCTCTGCCGCGCTGCCACCCAAGGCATCACACCTGACAGTTACAGTGAAGGTGCCTACGATAATCTGATTGCAGATTATTACGATTTCACCCCTGCAGATAAGCCGAAATCCCCGGCCACATGGTTACCGATCAGCAAAGGCCTCTATCGGGAT
>JBCEBX010000185.1:0-3994 GCA_039206455.1 Asticcacaulis sp. | reverse complement strand
GTGAGATATTGCAGAAAATGCCTATGCGGCGATCCTGCTTGGCCAGACGGCGCACGATCTGCACGCAACGGAACAGCAGCAGATTGTCGATAGACGGCACAAGGCCTTCGGGTTCGGCGACACTGAGATATTCTGCGGGCATCAGAACGCGTCCGGTTGCATCGCGCAGGCGTGAAAAGCTTTCGTAAAACAGGGTTTTACGCTGAGGCAGGGAAACGGCGGGCTGAAGATAAAGGTCAACGCGATTCTGGATCAGGGCTTCGCGTACCGTTTCAATCAATGCCATGGCCTGCTGCTCATGACGCGACAGCGGCGCCTGAGACAGGGCCGCAGGGGCCGTTTGTGCCGTGCCTGTACGCCAGTCGGCCAGACGATCCTCGATGCTTTCGCCGAGCTTCATCACCAGATTTTCCAGCATCTTCACTTCGCCGGTCAGTTCATCGGTGTTGGTAACCCGTTGATTCTGAACGCGGTCCGCCAGTTCGATCATGTCTTTTTGCGTATTGTCTATGGCATCGACCATCAGGCGGTGGGCATCCCGCACCAGATCAATATCCTTACGCAGCCGACGCTCGGACAGATATTGGGTGACAAGGCTATGAAAGGCTATCGACAGGCCCAGCGTACCAAACAGAGCACCTATGCAGGCCCCAATATCCGATCCGCCGCGCCACAGCATGGTGGCAACGAACAGGGAGAGGACAAGATAGGTACCCATTAGCAGGGCAGAGGTCAGTCTGGCCATGGAGCCGCTTTCCCGAAATGCGCATGTGGCGGGCAGAATCGCTTGGATCGACTATGGGGCGATTTGTCTCTCGCGCCAACCATTTGTTAAGCTTTGTTAACAGATGGTTTACGCGGCCTGATCGGTGGACCGGCGGAACGGCCCGCCATAGGTAGGGTCGGCCTTACGTCGCCGGTCGGGCCCGAAATAGGAGCTGCAACGGATAAAGGGGCGGGGGCGCATGATTATGGTGTCGATACGGCTGAGGAGGGCGCGTGCTGTCAGCGGCTTGACCACGAACTCATTGACACCGGCATCACGGGCCTCGACGACGCGGGAACGTTCGGAATGACCGGTGATCATGATGACCGGCAGATAGGGATTGGAGGAATCACTGGCATTGCGCAGCATGCGAGTAAATTCGACCCCATCAATCGGGAACATATTGAAATCAACCAGAGCGATGTCGGCCGGATACTGCCGCAGTATCTCAAGCCCTTCGGCACCGTCTCTGGCATCGCGGACGTCACGGATGCCTGATCCCTTCAGGATGGCGGTGACTATAGACCGCATGTGCTGATTGTCTTCAATCAGCAGGATTTTCAAAGTCCCGTAATCGGCCATAGGATAGGAAAACCTGACAACCGCGCTTGATAAGACGGTTTTTGTATAAAGGCGTTGTTTTTGTGTACGCTTACTATCCTTCAGCGCTTACGACAAAAGCGGCATGGGGATCAAGCCTAAAACGGGTATGAAGAATAAGAAAACGATCCGGATCGTATGCGGTTGTCAGATACCGGACAAAAGGGACGGGTCAAGGGCGCGATCCCGCCATTTGAGCCGCCAGCACAGATGGGGACCTGTGGCGCGGCCTGTGGCCCCGACGCGACCGATTTGCGCACCCTTTGGGACGATGTCACCTTTTTTCACATCAATAGCTGACAGGTGCAGATACATCGAGATCAGGCCCTGACCGTGATCCAGCAGGATAAGTCCGCCTTCGAAATGCAGATCAGGCTCCGCCAGAACCACACGCGCGGTTTGTGGGGCGAATACCGGCGTGCCGGTCGGTGCCGCCAGATCAATGCCGTAGTGCGGGCTGCGCGGCTCGCCGTTCAGGATGCGCTGATTGCCGAAGCGGCCGGAAATACGATATGCCTCAAGCGGTTTAGAAAAGCGTCCCATGAACCAGTCAGCGTCTTCGCGGCTGGCAAATGCCTCTGTCTTCAGCGCCCGTTCACGCGCAATCCGTTGTAGAAGCGCAGGGTCTGAGGGGGTAACGGTTGACGGCGGCAAGCCATCCACCCGCTGAATGCTGTATTCGGTTGAATCAATCTCAAGGAAGACGGGCTTTTCGCCCTTGATCTCGAGCGTGCACAGTTCCGGCGCATCCCGATCGAAGCCGATAATGAAATGCCCTTCGGCAGAGGTCAGGCCCTGAGGCTTGCCGTCAACCCATATTTCACGTCGGGGTTCAGCCGTACCCTTGGCATAGCCGCCCTGAACAAAGCGGCCTCTCAGATCGAAGCGTCTGAAATTGAACAGGTCGGCTCGCGCCGCTGCCGGTGCCGCCGCCGCTGCGGCCATCAGGCACAGATGTCGCCGATTGAGGTGAGGTGCGCGCTTCAGGACTTCAGGCTCTTCCAACTCTGAGTGGCTTCTTCAGGGCCGGCATAGGCTTCCTGTGTACGCGGATCCCAGTAGCGCAGGGCCTCAAGCGGAATTTGCTTGCCTGAGACGGCGCAAATGACAAATTTTCCAGGCTTCAAAACGGCATATTCGCCGTCGCCATAATGAAGGGTGGCCTGATTAGGCAGGGGCGGTTGGGTGTGCATATTCATAAACCACAAGATAAGCCCCGAAGCCTTAGGGTTCAAGGCTAAAACGGGGGCTAAAACAGACTGCCCTGATCAGAGGGTTTCGAAACAACCTTTTTGGGAGCGGGTTTCGGCGGGGGGCTGGATTTGGGTGGTGGCACCGCACCTTCGGTCGCCGTGACCTCAAGGGTGGCGTTGTCTTTAAAGGTCAGTTCGAGCACGTCACCGGTCTCAACGGTTTGTGGTGAGGTTACAAGCCCGCCGCCTTTCCGTCTGACGCGGGCAAAGCCGAGATTCAGGGGGCGGTCAGGGTCAAGGCTCAGCCGCAACTGCTCAAGGCGTTTAAGCCGTTCAGACTTCTGCTCCAGCAGACGCCGGAATGCGGCCTGTATGCGTATTTCAAGATCAGGCAGACGTGCCTGTTGACGGGCATGAGACACCTTGCGGGTGGTTGCGGCTTCAAGACGGGCCGAAAGGGTCGTCAGGCGCTCGGTTTTAATGAGGCGCGGGCGTTCGAGCAGGGACGCATTAAGCCTGCCGGAAATGCGGCCAAAAACATTGTCGTGGGCGTTGAGATTTTTCAGCAGGCCGCCCCCCAGACGATGGCTGACATAATCAAGCCTTTGCTGGGCGGTCTCGAGCAATTCAACGGGCTTCGGCAGGGCGCGACTCAGGAGGGACACGCGTTCACGGCGCTGGGTCAGATACCTCTCAAATGTCCCCAGACGGCGACGTTCGAGATCAAGCAGGAAGCCTCTCAGTTCATTAAGCACCGGCGTGGCGATTTCGGCAGCGCCCGTAGGGGTAGGTGCGCGGCGGTCGGACACATAATCAATCAATGTGGTGTCGGTTTCATGCCCTACGGCAGAAATCACAGGAATAGTAGATGCGGCGACCGCGCGGGCCAGAGCTTCATCGTTAAAGGGCCACAGGTCTTCGACCGAGCCACCGCCACGCGCGACAATCAACACGTCGGGTTTAGGGGCTTCGCCACTATTAAAGCCCTGAATGGCACGGATAACCTGAGGCGCTGCCCCGTCACCCTGAACGATCACTGGCCAGACAATGACGCGACAGGGCCAGCGGTCGCGGATGCGGTGCAGGATGTCGCGAATGACGGCACCAGTCGGCGAAGTGATGACGCCGATGGTTTGTGGTGCGAAGGGCAAGGGCTTTTTACGCTCATTGGCAAAGAGGCCTTCACCGTGCAGGCGCTTTTTGGTCTGCTCAAGCTGAGCCAGAAGCGCACCGATACCGGCGGCCTCAAGCGATTCGATGACTATCTGATATTTCGATGAGGCCGGAAAGGTGGTGATCTTTCCCGTCACAATGACCTCAAGCCCCGATTCGGGCTGGGCCTTGAGTCGGCTGACATTGCCCTTCCATATGACGCCATCAATCGCGGCGCGGTCGTCCTTAAGGGTCAGGTAAACATGGCCCGACGAATGACGCG
>JBCEBX010000184.1:0-4000 GCA_039206455.1 Asticcacaulis sp. | reverse complement strand
ATGCCTGAAGTGCGAGATTGGACACAGTCCTTGTGGGGGAAGGCTAGCCCTTATGTAATTTTCAGGACTGTAGAAAATGCTCCGTTATATTTTAATCAGGAGCAACGTCTCAAACAAAGAATGCCGACCTTGGCTGAGAAAAGAGCTCTCTTAAGCCGAGATGGCTATCATTGTCGCTTTTGTTCCATACCGGTTATTCGTTCTGAAATCAGAAACAAGATCGTAAAAGCTTTTCCTGAGATTTCCATTTGGGGAAATACGAATGCCGCGCAACATGCGGCTTTTCAGGCGATGTGGGTTCAGTACGATCATTTGCTGCCACATTCACGTGGCGGCAGTAATTCTGCGGATAATATGGTTATAACATGCGCCCCCTGCAACTTTGCTCGTATGCAATATACTTTGGAAGAAGTTGGGTTATTCAATCCCTTATTAAGGGAGCCGCATAGTTCTGATTGGGACGGACTCGAAAGCTTTTGCTAAATAAGCTCGACGCTCTGAGCGCCATTAAAACATTAATATATTTTCGCAGAAAATATGAAAAATGGTGCCGGTTACAAGATTCGAACCCGCGACCTGATGTTTACAAAACAACTGCTCTACCAACTGAGCTAAACCGGCATAATCGGCCCGTAAGGCGATCAAGGCGGCCCTTATGCCAAGCTGTTTCGCTAAAGGCAATCGTCTGAGCAAGATTTTGTTGTGAAAAACCGACAAGGGAGTGTTTTCGCCCTGCGGATTGGTTTAAGAGATCACGGCGTTTTCATTGTTAGCCACCAGAAAGCCTTATGTCCCGCATCCTCATTACCTCCGCGCTTCCCTATATCAATGGCATCAAGCATCTGGGCAATCTGGCCGGTTCCATGTTGCCAGCGGATGTTTACGCGCGCTTTAAGCGGGCGAGGGGCGATGAGGTTCTGTTTATCTGTGCCACCGATGAACATGGCACGCCTGCGGAACTGGCGGCAGCCAAGGCCGGTCAGGATGTACGCACCTATTGCGCTGAACAGCATGACATTCAAAAAAGTGCCGGTGAAGCCTATGGCCTGAGCTTTGACTGGTTCGGGCGGTCTTCATCGACGGAAAACCGTGAACTGACCCAAGGCTTCGCTCAGGCGCTTGAGGATAACGGCCTGATCGAAGAGCGTGTGGACCGCATGATCTATTCGATCGATGACGGGCGCTTCCTGCCGGATCGCTATGTCGAAGGCACCTGTCCGCATTGTAAGTTCGAGAAGGCGCGCGGTGATCAGTGTGATAACTGCGGGCGTCTGCTGGATCCGACCGACCTGATTGATCCCTATTCGTCAGTGTCTGGGTCGCGGAACCTTGAGGTGCGTGACACCAGCCATCTGTACCTGCTGCAAACCAAGGTCGAGCCGCAATTGCGCGCGTGGATCGACACCAAATCCGAGTGGCCGCAACTGGCGAAATCCATTGCCCACAAACATCTTGAGGAAGGCCTGATTGATCGCGGCATTACCCGTGACCTGAGCTGGGGCGTGCCGGTGGCCTATGAAGGCACCCCGCGTCCGGGCTTTGAGAGTAAGGTCTTCTATGTCCGGTTTGATGCGCCGATTGAATATATCGCGGCGACACAGGAATATTTCAACGCCAAGGGCGATCCCGACGGCTGGAAGCGCTGGTGGCGGCTTGATGCGGGGGCGGAAGACGTCAACTACGTTCAGTTAATGGGCAAGGACAATGTCGCCTTCCATACCGTAAGTTTCCCCGCGACGATCATTGGCTCCGGCCAGCCGTGGAAACTGGTCGACACCCTTAAGGCCTTTAACTGGCTTAACTGGTACGGCGGCAAGTTCTCGACCTCAATGAACCGCGGCGTCTTCATGGATCAGGCCCTTGAGCTTTTGCCGGCTGATTACTGGCGCTGGTATCTGATTGCGCAATCGCCCGAAGGCTCGGATTCGTCCTTTACGTGGGAGCAATTCCAGTCAACGATCAACAAAGACCTTGCCGACGTGCTGGGCAATTTCGTCAACCGTATCGTCAAGTTCACCGAGTCGAAATTCGGTGGTATCGTCCCCGAAGGCGGCGAGGCAGGCCCACTGGAACAAAAGCTCTATGCCGACCTGTCGGCGCTGCTGGTTGAGGCCACAGAGGCTTTTGAAGCCATTGAAATGCGTAAGGCCGCGCAGGCCGTGCGCCGTATCTGGGTGCTGGGCAACGAATATCTTCAGGAAGCCGCCCCGTGGACGGCCTTTAAAACCGATCCTGAACGCGCCGCTGTGATAGTCCGTCACGGGCTTAATCTCGTGCGCCTTTATGCGGTATTGTCTCAGCCGCTGATCCCGTTTGCCGCACAAACCATTGCCGACAGCGTGGGCCTCGACCTGCCGCAGGACTGGCCGACCAGTGATGCCAGGTCCGAACTGTCAAAGCTTGCGGCGGGGACGACGGTGAAATCCGGCGAGGTTCTGTTCAAAAAGATCGAAGACGACCAGCTCACCACATGGGCCGAACGCTTCGGCGGCGCCGAAGCCTGATTTTTCCATGCCTCCCTGCCTATGGCGGGGAGGGGGACCGCTTTGCGTCAGCAAAGGGGTGGTGGGGTATCTTGCTTCTATTCCGCTCTACTCAGACCGCCGCCATAATCCCTACTGGAAATTTATAGCGGTAAATCTATGCTGGCCCTCAATGATTGATATTCATTCGACTTAAGCGGGGCTTTCCATGAATATTGCCAAGGCATTATTTAGTTTTGACGGGCGACTGAGACGCCGTGATTTCTGGATTTACAGTTTCATTCTGTGGCTGCTGACGGCGGCTTTTGTCGTCGTATTTGGCGGCGATCTGGAAGACGCCAGCCTGCTGAGGCCTTACCGGTTCGAAGGGGCAGGGCTTTTCGGTTTTGCCGCCGGTCTGGTGGTGCTCTATGCGACCCTGGCCATTCAGGTGAAACGTTGGCATGACCGTAACAAATCATGGCTGTGGGTGCTGATTACCCTGATCCCGTTTATCGGCTGGCTGTGGGTATTTATCGAATGCGGCTTCTTTGAGGGCACACGCGGCGCGAACCGCTTTGGCCCATCGCCAAAGGACTGAGTTTTACGCCCTGCCGGAATTAGAACTTAAATGTTCCGGCGATATGCCAATGGCCTTTAGCGCTTTCTGCCAGATCAGAGACGGATCGCGGGCAAAGATAATGTCATGGCTGGCGGGGGCGACCAGCCATGTATTTTCACGAATTTCAGCCTCAAGCTGGCCCGCGCCCCAACCGGCAAACCCCAGCGCCACAATGGCTTTGGATGGCCCTTTGTCCCTGGATAAATCCTCTAGAATATCGCGCGATACCGTAAGCCCCAGGCCTTCGCTCAGATCAAGGTCTTCGGGACTGACATTCAGCGGCAAGGTAACGTCATCAAGGAAGTAATCGAGGCTGTGCAGGACAAAGCCACGCTCGTTCTGCACCGGCCCGCCGCTGAAAATGCGGCGCTGATTGATGTGATCATGCGGACTGGGGATGCCCAGTTCCTCAAGCATACGTCCGAAATCAAGCCCGATGATCGGCTGGTTGAGCACAAGGCCCATGCTCGATTCGGCGTCATGCTGACACAGATAGATGACGCTGTGATCGAAGTTCGCGTCTTCAAGGCCCGGCATGGCGATCAGCAGCTTGCCTTGCAGGCTATCCGGTTCGGTAAGGGAAGGGGCATCGCTCATGCCCCTAAGATGGGGAAAGTCAGCCATGATGGCAAGATGAAAGACTGACTCATTTCCTTCTCCCCCAAGGGGAGAAGGTGGCCGACAGGCCGGTTGAGGGGGCATGACTATTTTCCTGCCTAACCTTAGCCCTCCCTTCATAGGGGGAGGGCTAAAAAAAGCTAGGCTCAGGCCAGTTCGCCCTTTATGCCCTGATCAAGCAGCGCAATGGTGCGCTGAAGGCCGAAGATGGCCACAAATGACCCAAAGCGCGGCCCCTGTGATTGCCCCAGCAGCACCTCGTAAAGCGCCTGAAACCACGCCCTGAGCGGCTCGAAGC
>JBCEBX010000183.1:0-4005 GCA_039206455.1 Asticcacaulis sp. | reverse complement strand
GGCAACATCAGTTCCTTTCAGCTCAATTATTGCGGAACAGGAACCAATTTTACTGACTATATAATCGCTTCTCAACCCGTGAGTTATGATGCAATCATCAACGCGTGTAATCTTGTAGTCAATACGATCCTTATTTTTGAATTCGGCTTTTTTGTTATGCTCTTCAACCATAATTGAAGAAGAATTTTTAACTTCGCTGCAATGATTTGTCATAGGGACGAAATCTCTGATTCAATCTGCAGTAATCTAGAGTAAGAATTAGATATTTCATCAGAAATCCCGTCTAAATATGAACCATCAATGAAGCCATCACTGTCTAATAAGTTTACTAATATGCCGTCTTGTATTGAGTATGCAGACAACTGGTTGTCATTAAGCCAGCATTCTCTAGGAACTATTTCGTTTATTTCATGGTTACGCTTTTTTCTACGTGATAGTTGACCAGCTTTTAGAAAGACATTTAGTTTTGACATAATATAAGGGCTGTGAGTTGTGAGTATAAGGCTTCTTTGTTTTCCTGTTCCCCGTGTATGTGATGCAGAGCTTATCAAAAAGTCCATAAGAAGGCTTTGGGCTGAGGGGAATAAGTGCGCTTCTGGCTCTTCGATATAAAGTAGCTCCTGTGCCCATATCTTAGCATTTAGGGGAGTAGCGCGGCGAGCATCTATATCATTGAAGTAGTCAATTAAAGACCACATTGGCAAAAGTTCTTGCTGCCCGCTAGACAACGAAGAAAATGGAATTTTTCTGCCGTCAGTAGCTTGTACATATTCTAGGTCTCGTTCGTATCGCAACTCCCCGCCAAAGAGTTGGTTCATAAACCCAATTCTCTTCTCAATGTAATCGCTTGGCAATTTGTTTTGTCTAATTGATAGGTATTGTCGGACATTCCTGTCCTTCAAATTTGCAAAAAGGCGTGCAAATTTCACAGTGACTGGATCAAGACTTCCGGCTTGCTCAAATCCAGCAACTAATCTTCCAATTGTGGTAAAAAAAGCCCTGCCAGCCGGGATAAAAGTCTGTTGAGCAATATAGTCGGATTTCAGGCGGTTGCTAAATTTTTGTCTAGCTGTTTCCCTAACCCTGAAACTCTGGTCTAAAAGTAAAGTTCCTGAATTTGTTTCTTCAATAAGATCATCAATCTGGGTGATATTTTTGCAGAAATCGTTACGCGTACGTTCGTAAAATTCAGCAAACCAATCCGAAAATTTAATAGATACCTCATCGATTAATTTTCCGCCTGACATTCGCCTTAGCACCCTCATGTCAAAATCACCGGCAGTATAAATTAATTTTAACCGGTCAGTTCCCCATGCTGAAGGTGGAAACCAAATTGCAAATTGTTTTGAAAGGTGCTTTTTATAATAATCAATAGTTACGTTTTGCTCGGCATAATCAAAAAAAGAGTTAAATACATCAGTAAAAAAGTACAATAATTTTGTTGTAACGCTTTTACCGCTACCTTGCGGGCCAATAATCACATTTACTGGGGATACGGATAGTGTGGCTTCTTTGATGCAAGAGAAATTTTGTATATACAACTCGGGCATAATTTATTCCATTTTTCTTATGATTTTGATCTAGAGCTAAGTAACAAATTAAATTTGTTATGTGTTGTCTCAGATAGGGTAATATTGATTTTCATTTCCTCATGCCTAGAAGCGGGCGGACCCATGCCACCTTCACGTCTTCGATAATCGGGTGATCTGAGTTGTAGCTTTTCAGATTATAGTTTCCGGTTGTCTTGTTGCGGTCAAGCGTTTTGATCAGGGTGCGCCCGTCTTCGTCGCCCAGATAGACCAGAACCTCTTGGCCGATAAAGGGATCGGCGTCAGGGTTTTCCGGCCCGAATATCAGGCGTTCGCCATCCTTGAAGCGCGGTTTCATCGAATCGCCCACGACATCAACCGAAATAGCGCCCTCGGGTATGGGGTCCAGGGTCGGGTGTGCGCCATCCGCATAGGCGTTGAGGAAATAGCCGTCTGTGGTCGAGGCTCCGGCTTTGCCGACAATTGGGATTTCAGGGGCTTGTTTGGCCGCAATGTCACCCTTACCGGTGAGAAGCCAGTTTAACTGCACTCCGAAGGCGCGGGCGTATAACTGAGCCTTGGCGACTGGATAGCCGCGTGTACCGTTTTCATGCTGGGCATACAGATTATAACTGACGCCTAATCGCTTAGACGCTGCAAGGGCGCTGTCATAACCTGCGCGGATTCTGGCTTGCTGTAGTCGTTCGTGAATATCTGACATGAGAAGACTTATCGCACATGCGTATGTGCAAATCGCACACAGGTGTGCAAAATGCACTTGACGTTAATATGTGCATTATGCACATATCGCGGCATGAGACAGCATTCACAGATCATCGAAGATGCGGGCGGGTACTCCGCATTTGCCAAGCAATTGGGGTTAGAGGTCAATCGTGTCAGGTTCTGGCGCGCGCGAAGCTCTATTCCGGCCCAATATTGGATAAGGGTTTGCGCGGCCGGATTTAGTGATCTTGTGGAATTGGCGCAGGCGGTGGCTGAGGATGGTTTAGACATACCGTCTGATAACCCGCCCGCTGCGGACACCGATACCAGAAACGGCGCGGCGGTTTCTGGTCAACCGGCTGGGGAAACCGCCCAGACTGGCGGTGCGGGATGAATTTGCAGCGCTTACCAAGGCTTGCTCTGTCCGTCCGCCAACCGTGGGCGTGGGCTATCGGATCAGAGGGTAAGATCATTGAGAACCGCACATGGGCAACCAAGGTGCGCGGGTCTATCTGCATTCATGCCGCCAAAGGCATGACGCGGGATGAGTATGACGCCTGCATGGATTTCATCAGCGATGCGTTTCCTCTGCCTAAGGCCGAAGATATGTGCCGTCGCGCACGGTTCGTAAACAATGACCATAGGGGCGGGATCATCGCCACGGCTGATCTGGTCGATTGCGTGACCACCTATGACAGCCCGTGGATGTTCGGGCCTTACGGGTTTGTCCTGTCGAATATTCAGCCTGTTCCTTTTCTGTCTGTGCGCGGCGGTCTGGGCTTTTTTGACTGGCGTAAGAACCTGAAAGGCGGTGCGGGATGATTCATTATCACGGCCTGCCTATAACACCAGCCACAGCAGCTGTTTCTGCTGTGGCTGGCGGCCATGCTTTTGTTTCGTATCAGCACCCTCAGCAATTATCTATTGCAATTGAGGTTTGTCAGTCATTCGCGGTCGATAACGGTGCCTTTTCAGCGTGGAAATCAGGCAAACCTATTACCAACTGGACGCCTTATTTTGACTGGGTTGCAGGAATAATTCCTGTCCCGTCTTTCGACTGGGCGGTTATCCCTGATGTCATAGATGGCACGGAAGCCGATAACGACGCACTTCTAAGTGACTGGCCGCATGCAAAATGGATTGGCGCGCCTGTTTGGCACCTGCACGAGAGCCTGACCCGTTTAGAACGTTTGGTCTCAGATTGGCCGCGCATATGTTTGGGTTCATCAGGTGCTTTCTCTCGAATAGGCACTTTGTCGTGGTGGGATCGCATGGCTCAGGCGATGGGCGTCATATGTGACCCTAATGGCCGTCCCTTAACCAGAATTCACGGCCTTAGAATGCTTGATAGGGCAATCGTTCGAAAGTTTCCATTCGCGTCGGCGGACAGCACAAACATCGCTCGAAATATTGGCATCGATAGTGCGTGGCGGGGAACCTATACCCCTCCGACTAAAGAAGCCCGCGCCACTGTGATGCGGTTGCGAATTGAGGGTCAGCAATCACCAGTGCGTTGGGACAGATTTACGCACCACACACAGGTGGACATGTGGGAGTGCATGTCATGACCAAGCTACGCTGTCCGGTTTCGCTGCATGGTGTGATTGCGCAGGCCTATGATGAGGTTGGCGGGCTGGATGAGGTCACAACCGTCCTGCCGCATCGCGCTAAGGGCTGGCTTTATCAATCGACCAATCCTGATCTTGAGGGGCGGCATCAGGCCAAGCCGACATTTGAAGACGTGCGGGCGCTG
>JBCEBX010000182.1:0-4043 GCA_039206455.1 Asticcacaulis sp. | reverse complement strand
GTATAGAGTTCGGTCAGGGCGGGCAGGATCGAGCGTTTCACTACGCCCAGCGAGTTCTGCACCTCGTCGGCAACGCTGATGCGTTCGGGCCGGTTCAGGCGCGTGTTGAACAGAAGTGCCACGGCCCGATACAGGTCTTCCTCAAGATATTTGCGATCAATCGGACGATTGGCGGTTTCGTATTTCGCCAGCAGTGAGGTGATCTCATATTCACGCTCAACGATACTGGCGCGACGCATCTCGGTCGGGTGTGCCGTAAACACCGGCGACGCCAGAATGCCGCGCAGTGTGTCTTCGATTTCGGCCTGGGTGTAGCCATCCAGACGCGCCGAGGTCACGGCATTGACTAAGCTGATCGGCTGCGGATTGCCTTCGGCATCTTCGAAGGTTTCAATGCGGGCCAGATTGGCAACGTCTTCGGAAATAACCGTCAGGGCCGACAGGCAGGTCAGAAGGCGCGCGGCGTGGGCGGCTTCGGATTCACTCAAACCTTTAAGGGTCAGAACCTGACTTTTCAGGCCATCAATTTTTGACAGGACATGCACCTTGCCAAATTCATGTACCGCCTCGGTCAGAAAGCCTTCAAGCATGGCTATATTCTGCCGGACGTGATCGATCGTCGTATCCGTCATCAACTTTTAGTCCCCTAAGAACTCGTACTTTTATTCTGGCTTGAATGTGGTTTGTGGGCGCGGTGCGGACACATCCGTCAAGCGGGATTTTCTCCAAACTAGCGCAAAATTTGTGCGCCGCAAGAAAAAGCTGACGCGGCACGGTGCAGACGGAACCTAAGACGAAATAATACAAGGGCTTGAGCGACATGGAGACTGTTTATTTTTTAACTATCTTCAAAATGTCTGACTTAATAGGGGGTTGCGTGAGGTCGTGCAGAGTGTGACGCCGCAAATTTTTCGTTAACCATGCCCGCTCATCAAATCCTAAATCCTGCGCTTTAAGCTGCCTTTCACGCGCGTATCTGTGTGCCGGAGTCAGGAGCCGGTCAGTAGGGGCGCGCAGAATGGGAAAGCAGAATGGCTAAGGCAGTATTTCATCGGCATCAGAGGGTTTATGTCGAGCCGGTCGGCACCTGGGCAGTCATCGATAAGGTGAATCCGGTCTGGGCCAAGGGTTTTGATGAGCCGGTCCGGGTGACCTATGATTGCGGTCTGGGTCGTGATTTCCGTGCGGATGAACTGGTGGCTGAGGGGGAGGCAGAGACGCGTCGTGACGGCGATGTCACCCATTGGCGTTTGATGCGGGCCAAGAACAAATGGCATGCCCCTGACAGCAGTGGGCATCATCCGTTTCCCGGCACCTATCCTGTGGTCGTCACAGACCAGAATGACTGGGGCGGCTGGCGCGTACCGGCGGCAGAATATGATCGCGATCCGGCCCTGATTGAGATGCAGGCCCGTCTGATTGCGGCGGCACCTCGTATGCTCAAGCTGATGAAGACACTGGTTGAGTTATCAAGCCATGATGCAGATGATATGCCGGACGGGGTGATTCAAATTGCCCGTCGTGCCGAACAACTGCGCCGTCTGATCGAAAATGATACGGTGGAAGCCCCTAAGGATGCCCGGCAGGTCGCGTCACTATAAGGCGAGGCAAAAAAAACCCCGACGCCAGATCCGGTAAACCGGCAGGGTCGGGGCATGAGGCCATTTAGCCTTTTAAATAATGCCAAATTTAAAAGGCCGCTTAAAACCACACGGACGCGCGACCGTGAAAAAGGGAAAGAAGTCGCGCTCAGCCATGGTTCTAAAGTCAAAGCTCCGATGCTTTAGGCAGGTGTCTTGAAAAGGCATCCTGCATCTGGCGAACGGAGATAAGCACCAACGGGTAAATTTACGATAGGCATTTCTGACAGCGCTGTCAAATGCGTTTTTGATTTTTTCTGCATTTTTTGACGTCAGGGAATAAAAAATAAGCCTGAGTGGAGTAATATTTAGAATTAAACATCTGTATATATTGAATAAAAATAATGGCATTTAATTTCATTATTTTACTGCCCCTTGTGTCAAAACCCTTGGTTTGCAGGGTTTTACGGGGTTGACGCCTTCTGATAGCGCTGTCATTAAGGTTTGAAAGATGTAGCGCGCCTTTGACGGTCAGCGCTTGCCGGAGGCTGACGGTTGACTTTCGCCTCAAAACCGGCGCCCCATAAAACAATATTCCCGTTATAAGGGATGAAGGCAGAGAAGGACGGACGAACATGCGCAATAATACAACGGCATTTAAGCGTTGGCTGAAAAGCGGAGCTTCTGCGGGACTGTTGCTTGGCTGGGGGCTGTCGGCCTGTGCGACGACCGGCAGTGTGGACGCGACGCCTGCCGTACCGGCGACACCTGTGGCAGAAGCTGCCGCTGTAACGGTCAATCCGGTATGGCCTGAGCTGAAAGATGCAGGCCTGATTGATGCCGATGTTGAGGCAAGAATCGACCAGTTGATGGCTGGCATGACGCTTGAGGAAAAAGTCGGTCAGGTTGTGCAGGCTGATATCGCCTCCATTAAGCCCGAGGATTTGCGCAAATATCCGTTGGGATCGATTCTGGCGGGTGGTTCGTCTTCGCCAAACGGAAATGAACGCGCGACACCGCAGGAATGGCTTGATCTGGCTGACGACTTCTGGCGCGCGTCTCTGGAATATCCGTCACAAACCAAGATACCCCTGCTGTTCGGGATTGATGCGGTGCATGGTCACTCGAACCTCGTGGGTGCGATTATTTTCCCGCACAATGTCGGTCTGGGGGCGACGCGCAATCCTGAACTGATGAAGCAGATTGCCGAGGTCACCGCCTATGAAATGACGCTGGCCGGTGTGGACTGGACTTTTGCACCGACCGTGGCTGTGGCCCGCGACAAGCGCTGGGGCCGTGCCTATGAGTCCTATTCGGAAAATCCGGCGGATGTGGCCGCCTATGCCGGTAAGGTCGTTGAGGGCCTGCAAGGGGCCGATGGCGGTGATAAGGGCGTGAAGCCCGGCCGTATCATTTCTTCGGCCAAGCATTTTCTGGGGGATGGCGGTACCGATGGTGGTCGCGATCAGGGCGATGCGACCATGACCGAAGAAGATTTCGCCAATATTCATAATGCCGGTTATCCGCCTTCCATCGAAGCCGGTGCGCTTACGGTCATGGCCTCGTTCTCAAGCTGGAACGGCAAGAAGATCACCGGTGACAAGTATCTGCTGACACATGTGCTGAAAGAGCGCATGGGCTTTGACGGCTTTGTGGTGTCCGACTGGAACGCGCAGGGTCAGGTGCCGGGCTGTACGACGGTGTCCTGTCCGCAGGCGTTCAATGCGGGTATCGACATGTTCATGGCGCCTGACTCATGGAAAGGCATCTATGAAAATACACTGGCTCAGGTGAAGTCGGGAGAAATCACCGAAGCGCGTCTGGATGATGCCGTGCGTCGTATTCTGCGCGTCAAGATCAAGGGCGGTCTGTTTGAACTGGGCGCGCCGAAGGATCGTCCACTGGCCGGTCATTTCGAAAATCTGTCCAAGCCTGAACACCGCGCCATTGCCCGTCAGGCCGTGCGTGAGTCTCTGGTGCTTCTGAAAAACAACGGTTCGATTCTGCCCATCAAGGGCAGCGCCAATATTCTGGTGGCCGGTGACGGCGCGGACGATATCGGCAAGCAGTCCGGCGGCTGGACAATCAGCTGGCAGGGCACAGGCAATACCAATGCCGACTTCCCGCACGGTCAGTCGATCTTTGGCGGTATCAAGGACGCTGCCGAAGCTGCTGGTGGTAAGGCGACCCTGAGCGTTGACGGATCGTTCACCGGCAAGAAGCCGGATGTGGCCATTGTCGTGGTCGGCGAAGACCCTTACGCCGAGTTTCAGGGCGACCGCCCGAATCTGGACTATCAGTCGGGTGAAAAAGCCGATCTGGCGCTGATCAAAAAGCTGAAGGCGCAGGGCATTCCGGTGGTCACCGTGTTCCTGTCGGGTCGTCCGATGTGGGTCAATCCTGAGATCAACGCCTCTGAGGCCTTTGTTGCGGCCTGGTTGCCCGGCACCGAAGGCGCCGGTG
>JBCEBX010000181.1:0-4047 GCA_039206455.1 Asticcacaulis sp. | reverse complement strand
GATCCAGCACCTCAAAGGCACCGTCTCCGCCAGAGCGGCGTAACTAAACCCCACCAAACGCAGAGTCAATTGCTATCTTCACAAAAACGCAACAATCAACAGGCAATGCGGAATCAGGCCGAAATTGCCGGTTTTCCTGCCTCAATGCGTCTCGCGAAACAGAATATTGTTCTCAAGGTGGATATGTTCAAGCAGATCATCCCGCAACGCCTCAAGTCCCTTATATAGGGTTCGCCAGGTTCCGCACGCTTCAGACGGTGCCTGAAGGTCGTGACTTTGCATCAATATGGTTTGCAGAGCCTCGCCGTGCTGCACATGTTCCATCTGCATGACGCGGATAGGCCCTTCGGCCATGGCGCGACGATTCTGACGCAACAGCGGGAACAGCACCTCTTCTTCTTTCAGCATATGGAAGTGCAGGTCTTCCCCCGTAGCCAGCAACAGATCCGCCAGACCATGCGGGCAGAGCGGGTGATCGGCATGAGATCTTTCCACCCGTTCAGCCATACTGATCAGGTGCGGAATATCCATCCGGTGCTTTTCGTGAAAGTGCTCAAGGATATGATCGATAAGCTCACCACTATCGACATTGCGCCAGTCACGTAGCGGCGGCTGCGTCCGCACTTGCGTCTCCAGCGCGTTATTAATGACCTCAATATCCGCACCCGCCATGCGCGTCGCCAGCGACAGGCTGAGTTGCCCTTCATGACAAAAGTCCAGATTGTGCGCCCTCAATATGATTATGGCATTCGGCACTTCACAGACGATATCGCTTAAGGACTTGTCTTTCAGGTTCATGTTCGCCTCCGTAGATATAAGGCGATCACTATGTGCGCCGCACCCGTCCTCAGACTTGATGCGGATCAAGCTCGACCTGAGCCGGATTGTCGCATCACTCAGGCAATAGATAGGTCTCTATATCCTGCGGCCGGTTGAAGTTGCGCAGAGCCTCCGGCTTTAGCGCCTCAAGCCTGCGCGTCGTAAGACCCGCGATCAGCCCCTTTACCGAGCCCTTGTCTCCGGCGGCTATGCGTTCAAGCTGCTCATGGCAATAGGCCTTAAGGGCCGCATCAAACCTCAGGCATAGCGGCAAGGGCAGGTCTCCGAAAACCGCCGCCTGTGCGTCACCTAACCCCTCGGGCAGGGACCTTAAGATATGTCCTTCCAGAAGCGGCATATCGACAGGCACAAACACCAAGGCGTCAACCGCGTCTTCGATGTGCAGCACACAGCTGCATATGGCGGCCGCAGGCCCCCGCCCCTCAACCCTGTCCGGCACGGAAGCATAACCTGCACGGTTGCCGCTGACATATATATTGACCACACCGGCATCGCGCAGCGTCCGGGCCGTGTGGTCGAGCCAGCTCTGACCCTGCCACATCAGACCCGCCTTATCCTGCCCCATGCGGCTTGACTTACCGCCGCACAATATGATGCCGGATATGCGCATCAGGGATTTTCGACCAGAGACGTGCCATCCAGCCATTCACTGTCGCCGCTCAGATAATGCTCTTTCTTCCACACCGGCACACGCTTTTTCAGTTCTTCGATCAGATAGCGTGAGGCCTCATAGGCCGGTGCACGGTGCGGTGAACCCACGGCGATGATGACGCTGATGCCGCCAATCGGCAGATAGCCTTTGAAATGCTCAATATAGAGCCGTAGGTCAGGGCCGAACTGCGCTTGCGCTTCGGCACAGATTTCACCCATCACGGTTTCTGCCAGAGGCGCGAAGGCATCATAGCTGACGCCGGACACCGGCTTGTTGAGATTGTGGTTGCGTACCCGCCCGACAAACAAAAGCGCCGCGCCATTTTCTCCGGCATCGACAAAGGCCGAGGCTTTTTCCAGAGACAGATGCGTTTCCCGTACACAGACATGTATGGATTGCGACATGATCTATCCTCCCGAAACCGGCGGCAGCAGCACAAGTTGCGCCGAACTTTCAAACACATGCGCCGACGACAACACCTGCTGCGCATCCGCCAGCGCTGACACCTTCAGCAGATCAGAGGCCGCCGGATCAAGGGCCTCGGCAATCGCCGCCTTAACCGCCGTCATGCCCGCCCCCGCCGCAAGCGTCAGGCGCAACGGCCCTGTGCGCTCATATTTGCGAAAGGCACCGAAAAAACTGATCTCCAGTTCGATCTTCTGCATATTACTCACCCGCCGCAAACAAGGATGTCGCGTCATAAAGAAACGCCTCGACCGCCTCACCGGCCTCATAGGTTCTGGCCGCTTCAGGCAAGGCCACATAGCCATGCCCCTGCGCCAGTGGCTTCAGCTTGAACGATTCCTGCCCGTCCAGCACCTCGGCCCGCAGCCCGTCAGGCGTCAGTTCAAACCGCGCTTTCAGAAACTGGTATAATCCGTTGCCCTTAACGACCGGCGCTTTTAGTTTCGCCACCAATGGCCGCTCACGCCCAAGGCCCGACAGCCGACGCAACAGAGCCTGCACAAAAAACCGCCAGCCCACCGCCGCCGCCACCGGATTACCGGGCAGTCCAAAAAAGTAATGCCCCTGCGGCAGACGCGCGAACAGGATCGGCTTTCCCGGCCTGAGATTGATTCGGTGAAAGACGATCTCGGCCCCCAAAGCCTTCAGAGCTTCCGGCACAAAGTCTTTTTCACCCTTCGACACCGCACCAGTCGTTATAATGATCGATGGCGTTTTAATCGCCTGAAGGGCCGCCACCAGATTTTGCGCGGCATCACGGATGATCCCACCGTTATGCACCACAAGCCCCGCCTGTCTGGCTGCCGCCAGCAAATAAGGCCCGTTGGAATTATGGATCATGGCCTCGCTAAGATCACCGCCATCGGACAATTCATTCCCTGTACTGAAGACATGAATTTCCGGCAAGGTAACAAGTGACACCTCCCGCACCCCCAGTGCCGCCAGCAGCGCCAGCTTTTCCGGCACGACACGGTCTCCGACCCTTAAAACGACCTCGTCTTCGGCGACATCCTCACCGGCTTCACGGATATTAGCCCCCACCGCCGGTATATGTGCAAACACCACACTCTGACCGTTCACCTCGGCCTGCTCGACGGGGATCACCGCATCATAGCCAGGCGGCACCAAGGCCCCCGTCATGATGCGCACCACCGCCCCCTCATCAGCCTGCGCCTTATCACCCGCCGCCACGGTCGCGCCAATCTCACAGGCCTGACCGGCTGTGACCTCAGCGCGCCTGACAGCAAACCCGTCCATGGCCGAATTACGAAACGGCGGCAGATTTAGCGGCGCGACAACATCTTCTTCCAGTATCTGCCCCAAGGCGTCCCTTAAGGATACAGTGCGTGCACCGGCCTTCACCGCGCGCGCCTCGATCAGATCAATCGCCTCATTATAACTGATCATTTGCCCTCTCCGTTCATGATACGGATCAGGTGCGGAATCAGCTCAGGCAAAAGGGCCGACAGGCCTTCCTTAACGGCGCGCGGACTTCCCGGCAATGTGACGATCAGGCTCTCCCCAATCTGACCACCGACCGCACGGCTGCTCCAGGACAGGGGCGTATATTTTGCACCATCGCTGCGCAGCAATTCGCCGACGCCCTCAATCGACCGGTCAAACACAGGCGTCAGGGTATCGGGCGTCACATCACGCGGTGCCACACCCGTCCCGCCGGTACAGACAATCAGATGCGGTTTACGACTATGCGCCAGTTCCGTAACCGTAGCGCTTAAGGTCGCCGGTTCATCGGGGATCAGGCGATAATCGGTAATATCCGCCCCGTGCGCGCTCAGTATGTCCTTAATGGCTTCACCGGAAGCATCCTCATAAACACCGGCATGGGCGCGGTCGCTTAAGGTGACCACCGCCACACGTCGCCCACTCAGAACCTGAGGCGCGGGCGGATCAATCAAATCACGCACCTCGTCCGACACACCATCGGGATGCAGCCAGACGCCACTTTTTCCACCGCGTTTGGCCAAAAGCCTGATGTCAGACATCAACAAAGCTGGCTCGACCATCTTGGTCAGGTCCCACAGCGTCAAAAGCGCCGCATTAACCCCCGCCAGCGCCTCCATCTCCACACC
>JBCEBX010000180.1:1953-4054 GCA_039206455.1 Asticcacaulis sp. | reverse complement strand
GCCACAAGAGCCAGGCATAACCCAGTAAGCCGGGTAAGAATCCGAAAGGCGGCTGGGCCAGCGCAATCAGAGCCCCCGCCAGAGCCGCACAGCGTTTCGGGCCGGTAAAGCGCTCGAACAACGCCTTGGCCCGTAAAAATCCGCCCTGAAGCGGCTGGCCCATATCGGAAGTGGCCGCTCTATTCATCCGGTGTCAGGGCGTCCGCATCCCTGTCCGCATGTTGGGGAGACAAACGCACACGCTTCACAATACGGGCATCGGCTTCGATAACTTCGATATCAACTTTTCCCGCCGCATAAGGAATGGTTTCGCCGACCTGCGGCACCCTTCCGGCCAAAGTTGCCACAAGGCCACCGATGGTATCGACTTCATCTTCGCCTTCAGAAAGGAACAACTTAAGGCCCAGACGATGTTCGATGGTCTCAAGCTCGACGCGACCGCCGATTTCGAACCTGCCCGCACCCAGATCGGTCAGTTCGTCAGGATCTTCATTGTCGTATTCATCGACAATATCACCGACCACTGCCTCCAGCAGATCTTCGAGGGTGACCAGACCCTCGGTGCCACCAAATTCATCAATCACCACCGCCATGTGCGAGCGCTGGTTCTGCATTTTGAGCAGTAAACCTGAGGCCGCCATGGATGCCGGGACATAGATCAGGTCGCGCCGTAAACGACCGACCACCTGTTCATCCCATGCCGGTGTAATCCCCTTATCGGGATGCAGAAGCTTTAGCGTGTCCTTGATGTGTAAAACGCCGACCGGATCATCAAGGGTTTCCTGATAGATAGGCAGACGCGAATGGCCGCTTTCGACACAGATACGAATGACATCGGCCAGTGTGGCTGACAATTCCACCGCAACAATATCCGCACGCGGGGTCATGACATCAGCCACTTTCAGATTCTGAAAGGCACGGGCGTGGGTAATCAGTTCATTAGAGGCGTCTTCCGCCACAGTGTCTGACTCATCATCGGCTTGTCCGAACAGGCCGAACAGATTGAACAGGGTCCGCTGACCCTTACGTTCACTGGGTTCATTTAAGTCGCTACTGTCAGGCTCCGGCATGTTTAGTCTGTTGTCCCATATGCATAGGGATCGGCTATGCCCAACCCCTTTAAAATGTTACGCTCAAGGCTTTCCATATCTTCGGCCTCAGCGTCTATAATGTGGTCATAACCCAAAAGATGCAAAGCCCCATGCACACTTAAATGCATGAGATGGTCCTTGAGTGTTTTGCCTTGTTCTGCCGCTTCTCGCACGCAGGTTTCAAACCCCAGCGCCATATCCCCCAGATGCGGATGCATCATCTCAGGCGCCGGAAAAGACAGTACATTGGTGGGGGCGTTCTTCTGACGAAATTCCTTATTCAGGCTTTTCATCTCGGCATCATCAGCCAGCAGCACGACGATATCGAGTTGCTCCTCAACACCCATATGCGCAAATGTTGCCTCAATAGCCCGCTGCACACACAAGGGGGCTTCGGGCAGGACATCAAGCCAGTCTTCGTGCTCAACTTCGATATCAATGAGCGGCGTTACGTCGGTTGTCATGATTTTTCGCTGTCATAGGCACGCACAATGCGCGCCACCAGTTCGTGACGTACAATATCATCAGCCGTCAGATAACTGATGCCCACGCCTTTTACGCCTTTGAGCAGCGCCGTCGCGTGATTGAGGCCTGAGTCCGACAGACGCGGCAGATCGACCTGAGACGGATCGCCGGTAACCACCATCTTCGAGCCTTCGCCCAAACGGGTCAGCACCATCTTCATCTGCTGACGCGTAGTGTTCTGCGCCTCATCGATAATGACATAGGCATTGGACAGGGTGCGCCCGCGCATATAGGCCAGAGGCGCAACCTCAATCTCGTTACGGTCACGACGGCGGCGCAGGGCTTCGGCCCCCAATATGTCATCAAGCGCCTGCCAGATCGGCATCAGATAGGGGTCGACCTTTTCATTAAGGTCGCCGGGCAGGAATCCCAGTTTTTCACCCGCTTCAACTGCCGGACGGGTGATCACCAGACGATCCACCTGACCTTTAAGCAGGAGCGACGCGCCATAGGCCACCGCCAGAAAGGTCTTGCCGGATCCGGCT
>JBCEBX010000180.1:0-1943 GCA_039206455.1 Asticcacaulis sp. | reverse complement strand
TCATGACGCAGAAGCTGCTGATAGTATGCCGCCTGACCGGCTGTTTTCGGGGCCACCGCCCCCTTGCGGCCCATAACCACCACATGCGATCCACCGTGATGATCGGCCCATTTCGGCGATTCACCGGTCGGGTTGCTGATCAGGGTACGGACATCGGCTTCGGAAATATCGACCCCTTCGCCATGCAGTTCGTTGAGCGCCTCAAGTACCGCGCGCGCCCTTTGGCGATCACGGGTTTTGCCATTAATCGAGAAGCCACCGCCGGGTGTTTCAATGAGCACATGATAGGCCCCTTCGATCAGGGCCAGATAACGTTGCGCGGGGCCTGACAGGGCGAAAACCGCGCCATCTTCCAGTTCGATAAAATCTTCGGAAGCAGGGCTCACGCGGGCACCGTTTCCAACTCGCCAATAAGCGAATTGTTACCCAAACCAATGATTTTCACCGGCACGATCTGGCCGATCAGATGATCGGCGTCTTCGGCGAAGACCGATTGCAACCAGGGCGACCGGCCAATGGCTTGACGGTTATGACGACCGCGCTTTTCAAACAACACATCAATGGTCTGACCGACCAGTTCGGCCTTAAAAGCCTGTTGCTGTTCGTTGATCAGCGCCTGAAGCGCCTTGAGGCGGGCATCGGCCACAGCGTCATCGACCTGACCGGGCATGCCTGAGGCGGGGGTGCCGGGACGCTTGGAATATTTGAATGAGAAGGCCGAGGCATATTTCACCTGACGGATCAGATCCATCGTGTCCTCGAAATCCTTATCGGTCTCACCGGGGAAGCCGACAATGAAATCCCCCGACAGGGCCAGACGCGGATTGGCCGCCTTAATGCGCTCAATCAGCTCAATATAGGCCTGACGACTATGTTTGCGGTTCATAGCCCGCAAAATCTTGTCGGAGCCCGACTGCACCGGCAGATGCAGATAAGGCATGATCTTAGGGTTATCCGCATGGGCGCGGATAAGCTCTTCGGTCATATCATTGGGGTGACTGGTGGTATAGCGAATGCGATCAAGGCCAGAGATTTCGCTCAAAGCGTCCATCAGACGCGGTAGGCTGGATTCATTACCTGTGCCATCATCGCCATTATAGGCGTTGACATTTTGCCCCAGAAGCGTGACTTCGCGCACCCCTTTTTCAGCCAGTGAACGGGCCTCAGCAATAATCGAGGCAACAGGACGCGACCATTCCGCACCGCGCGTATAAGGTACGACACAGAAGGTACAGAACTTGTCGCAGCCCTCCTGAACGGTCAGAAACGCGGTCGGGCCGGTGACATGGCGTTCGGCGCTCAGGCTATCGAACTTGTCTTCGGGGGCGAAATCCGCCGACAGGCGCTCACCTCTGGCGCGGGTCGTGCGGGCAATCAGTTCCGGCAACTGATGATAGGCCTGAGGCCCGACCACCAGATCCACCGCAGGCGCACGGTTCATGATTTCTGCGCCCTCAGCCTGCGCCACACAACCTGCCACAGCGATGGTCATACGTCCTTCACCGCGCGCAGTCTTTTCTTCACGCAGTTCCTTGAGACGACCAATCTCCGAATAGACCTTTTCAGCGGCCTTCTCACGGATGTGACAGGTGTTAAGCAACACCAGATCAGCCCCGTCAGCTTCACCGGAAACCTCATAGCCCAGCGGGCGCAGGATATCGACCATGCGCTCACTGTCATAGACGTTCATCTGACAGCCATAGGTTTTGATGTGCAGCTTCTTCAGCGGCTCGGACTTAACGGTTTCGCTCATAAGGGCCTTATGAGGTTTCAGGCGTATTTTTTCAAGAGGGGAACCGTAACCCTATTTCTCTTCCTCAATGGGAACACCATAAAGCTCAAGCTTGTGGCCCACCAGTTTAAAGCCAAGTTTGGTCGCCAAAGCTTCCTTAAGCGTTTCGATTTCCTGATCGAAAAACTCAATGACCTGACCGGTCTTGATA
>JBCEBX010000179.1:0-4084 GCA_039206455.1 Asticcacaulis sp. | reverse complement strand
ACCGCGAAAAACATCCTGTGCCTGAACCCCAAAGGCCGTCTGGTTCAGGTCGGCATGGCGCGCGGCGCAAAGGTTGAGATCGATCGGGCGCGGGTCATGCAAAAACAGGCCGTGATCACCGGCTCGATGCTCAGACCCCGCAGTGCCGACGAAAAAGCCCGCCTGGTCTCAGAGGTGCGCACCCATGTCTGGCCGCATATCCTGTCCGGCCGCATCAGGCCCTTGCTGGATAAGGTGTTTGATTTCACTGAAGTCACCGCCGCCCATGACTATCTCGACAGCGGCACCCACACCGGCAAGGTCGTTCTCGCCCTGTAACTCCCTCTCCCCTGAGGGGAGAGGGTTGGGGTGAGGGGTTAATCCGCCACCGGCTTCAGATACTCTACCGCCGCCTCAAGTATCGCCCGACTACCGGCGGCAATCACCTGACCGCCGTTTTGGCCTACCGTCTCGCCATGCCAGTTGGTCACCACGCCACCGGCATTTTCGATGACCGGAATAATGGCTTCGATATCCCAGGCCTTAAGACCGGTCTCAACCACCGCATCCATCGTCCCCTGAGCCACCATGGCAAAGGCATAGGCGTCACAGCCATACCGCATCAGGCGCACCTTGTTGCGTAAGCTATAAAACGCCGCATGTTCGCCCTCATAATAAAGATCAGGGTCGGTGGTCGCAAACACCGCATTTGCCAATGTGCCGCCATCGCGCACCTTAAGTGGCGTCTCCCCCTCAGGGGTAATCAGGCGTGACCCCTGCGGCGAGCCAAGGAAAACTTCTTTCAGGAAGGGCTGGGAAATAATCCCCAACACAGGACGCCCGTGATGCCTGAGGGCAATCAGCGTCGTCCATAGGGGCAAGCCGGAAATAAAGGCGCGGGTGCCATCGACCGGATCAAGCACCCAGACAAATTCGGCATCTGAGCGCTCTTCACCATATTCCTCACCAATAATGCCATGATCAGGATAATGGACGTTAATCAGGGCGCGTATAGCCCGTTCGGCCCCGCGATCGGCCTCGGTAACCGGATCAAAGCCCTGCGAATGGCCGTCTTTTGACACTTCCCCCTGATCGGCCACACGAAACAGCGGCAGGGCCACCCTGGCGGCGGCCTCAGCCAGTTGCAACGCAAAGAGTTCGAGCGCTTTCAGCTCTGCGGTTGAAAGAGACGCCATGGTTCACCCCGAAAATATTATATTTCCTGAGTGTGTAGAGGCTTCCGTTCAAAACCGCAATCGCCCCCCTTTCGGGTTTGTGTTTACTGCGGCAGTTCGCTCTCGCCATTCAGCGACTTGGCCAGATCGAGCAACCGGCGGCGCGGACGCTCCGACAGGCGGTAATAGGCCTGAATGAGATCGAGGGTTTCTTTGCGTGAAAACACTTCGATGCCGTCATTCTGAACTTGTGCCGCTTCGACACTTTCATCCGAAAGCCCGTCATAGAAATAGTTCACAGGTGTTTCCAGCGCCTTGGCCAGCTGGAATAGGCGGGCGGCAGAGATGCGGTTGGCCCCGCACTCATATTTCTGGATTTGCTGAAAGCGAATGCCGACAGCCAGCGCCAGTTGTTGTTGCGTCAGCCCCAGCAGACGGCGACGGCGGCGAAGACGCTTACCCAGATGCAGGTCAATATCAGTAGCCATCAGGCACTCCTATCGGGATTTTTTCCCTGAATGCGGCGTGCCGTTTCGGTACGCCTCGCCTGTCTGGTTTCAAACCTTGTGCCAAACACCCGTGTGCACACTCAAGGCGCGAAATGCGGCCACCGCGCCCCTGACCACCCACAGAATAATTTACCGCCAACGGAATATTTTTTGATAGTTACATGACTGTCATATACCCATGATACCGAAGCGCGACCTCAGGGTTCAACAGACTGTCTTGACAGTGCGGGTCAGTTACTTAAGTGTCGCCTATTCAACTATAAGGACGGGGTAGGGTATGTTTCACACCACATTTCAGCTTAAGCCAGTTTCCCTGAAACGGACGGCGTTCGGGTTTGCGCTGGCGGCCGGGCTGAATGCAACGGCCATGCAGGCCTTCGCGCAGGACCCGCAAGGTTCCGGCCCGATCCTCAATGCCCTGTTGTGGATTCAAGGTTCACTGCTCGGTAATGTCGCCACCGCCGTCGCTGTCATTGCGGTCGCCATGATCGGTTTCATGATGCTGACCGGACGCCTGAACTGGAAGTTTGGCGCGACGGTTATCCTCGGCTGCTTCATCCTGTTTGGCGCGGCGACCATTGTTGGCGGCATCCGTCAGGCGGCGGGTGGTTAGGTGGCCGATCTCATCCGGACACCGGTCTTCAAGGCCCTGACCCAGCCGCAGATGTTTGCGGGTGTCACCTACAGCTATTTCATCATCAATGGCGTGGTAACGACGCAGGCCTTCCTCATTACCCGTTCTTTCTGGGCACTGGGTGTGGCGCTACTGGTGCACGTTATCGGTTATCTGGCCTGTCTGCGTGAGCCACGCATCTTTGACCTGTGGATGGCCAAGGTGTCGCGCTGCCCGCGCATTCCCAACTGGCGCTTCTGGCGTTGCAATTCCTACAGACCCTGATTTCACATGAGTGCAAAACCCGCCCCTTCCCAAGGTTTCAGCCGCTGGTTCGCCAAAGAACAGCGGGCGGGGGACCGCCTCCCTTATGACCGTCTTTATGATGACCGCACGGTCGTCTTGCGCGACGGCTCGCTGATGCAGTCGATCCACCTCGAAGGCTTTGCCTTTGAGACGGCAGACACCGATGAGGTCAATCACCGTCAGATCGTCCGCGCCGCCGCCCTCAGGGCCATAGGCTCTTCGCGGTTTGTCCTCTATCATCACATCATCCGCCGCCGCGTCAGCGTCACCCAGAACGCGCACTATGATGACGCGGTCTGTGGCCTGATCCACGACAAATGGCAGGAACGCCTGTCATCGCGTCAGATGTTCGTCAATGACCTGTTCCTGACGGTGGTGCGCCGTAACCCCAAGGGCAAGGTCGGTTTTGCCGAAGGCATCTTACGCCTGATCGGTCAGGGCGTAGGCGAAGAGGCGCAGGCCGCAGGCCTTGCGCGTGACCACCGTGAGCTTCAGGCGGCGACCGATGCGCTTCTGGCGGCCCTGTCGGCCTATGGCCCGCGTGTATTGGGCGGTTATGAATCTGCCGCTGGCCGCTGCTCTGAGCCACTGGAACTTTTGTCGGCGCTGTATAATGGCGAGCTGCGCCCTGTGCTGCGTCCCACAAGCGATATCGGGCAATATATCCCCTATCGCCGCACCAGTTTCGGCCTTGAGGCCATAGAGCAATCCGCCGCCACTGAGGGTAAGTCTTACGCGGCCATGCTGTCGCTCAAGGATTATCCGCCGCACGCCACACCGGGCATGTGTGATGCCATTCTGCGCCTGCCGTTTGAAATGACCCTGACCGAAAGCTTCGGCTTTATCGACCGTCAGATCGGTCAGGAGCGTATCAATCTGGCGCTGCGCCGTCTGCGCGCCGCCAACGAAGAAGCCCAGAGCCTGCGGCAGGGCCTGATGAAGGCCAAGGACGACCTGACCACCGGCTCTATGGGGCTTGGGGAGCATCACCTAAGCCTCTGTGTCCGCGCCCCGACGCTTAACGGTCTTGATCCGGCAGCGGCTCAGGCACTGGCGGCGCTGGCTGATCTTGGGGCCGTGGCGGTGCGCGAAGACATCAACCTCGAACCGGCTTTCTGGGCGCAATTCCCCGGCAACGAAGCCTATATTGCCCGTAAGGCGGTGATCTCCACCAGCGCCTATGCCAGCTTCGCCTCTCTGCATGGTTTTCCCATAGGTCAGGCCGAAGGCAATCACTGGGGGCAGGCGGTGACGGTTTTTGAAACCACCTCCGGCACGCCGTACTTCTTCAACTTCCATAAGGCCGATCTTGGCAATTTCACCGTCATCGGCCCATCGGGCTCCGGCAAGACGGTGGTGCTGAATTTTCTGGCGGCTCAGGCGCAGAAATTCAAACCGCGCACCGTCATCTTCGACAAGGATCGCGGGGCGGAAATTTTCGTCCGCGCCATTGATGGCCACTACGATACCCTGCGTGCGGGTGAGCCTTCCGGCTTTAATCC
>JBCEBX010000178.1:0-4118 GCA_039206455.1 Asticcacaulis sp. | reverse complement strand
GCACGAGGTTCCCCGCCGGATCCTGCACCTTCACGATCGGCAGATACCCGCTGAGCTTCACCGGCAGGAAACATTCATCCCACTGCGTGATCGGCTGATCCGTCGCCGGGCCGAGCACCGTATCGAGAATGTAATACCAGCCGACGCCATCCTGCGTCAGCCGGCGCGTATGCCAGCGAAATGTGGTGCCTGTCGGCTTATCCTTCAGCTGTGCCTTGATCTGCCCATCGACCACTTCATCCAGCACGAACTGATAGGCGGCAATATACCACTTCGGCTCAAGACCGATGCGGTAGTGGGTCTGACCTATGCGGTGGGCATTTTCAAAATAGGTGGCGCTGAACCCATCGGTAAACAGGTTTTTCCAATGCTTTTTCTGAGCATTCTTGAGCCGCCCCTCGCTATCACCGATCATGGTCGACAGCTTCGCTTCGCCGTGAATGTGCCGGTAAAAAGAGTCGAGAATCTGATCGAGAGATGGCTCGATTATGGGCCAGACGGTGCGCAGAACAGATATGTCGCGCGCGCTAATGCGGGCAAAGGCCAGTCTTTGGGCCGGATTAATATCCGTCGTATCTGAAAGGGACACGGCAACCTCGCGCTCATATACCGAAATAACCAAGAATCACCCTATGGTTGCATAAAATAGGTTAATAAAACCATACAAGCGGCGGAGTATCGGAGAGACCGGTTAACAGGACATGGAAGTGATCCGCCTGCGGATTGATTATTTGTCCGTCACGTTCATTATTTTGTGGATAGGTCATTGTGAAGAACCGATACGAAACGTCCTTTTTTCGCATTTTACGGTTTCGTTTCGCCTCAGGCATGTTAAACCCGTAAACCCAGCCCAATCATTGATGTAAAAATTGCCGTATGTCTGAAGAACCCCTGCCCATTGACCACATGGACTATGCCTTCCTGACGCAGAACGCTCTCAGGAGCGTGATCCGGCAAGCCCTGCTCAGAGCGGCGGCGCCTCAGGGTTTGCCCGGTGAGCATCATTTCTACATTACCTTCCTGACGCGCGCCGAAGGCGTGAGCGTCCCGCCGGATGTATTGGCGCGTTATCCTGAGGACATTACGATTGTTCTTCAGCATCAGTACCAGAATCTCAAGGTTACCGAAGACGCCGTCAGCGTTACCTTGAGCTTTGGCGGCGTCCCCAAGACACTGAACTTTCCTTTCGCGGCCATCACCCGTTTCTATGATCCCAGTGTGCAGTTCCTGCTGGAATTCGACGTTGAGGTAGCTGATACCGACGATGAGGATGTCGTCGATGCCGAGGCCACCGAAGAGACTGACGACACACCGGATACGCCGCCAACGACACCCGACGATCAGGGGCCAAAGGTGGTCTCACTCGATCAGTTTCGCAAAAAGTAAGACTCTGGCTATACAGGCTCAGGTTCATCGCTGTTTTGTCCGGGGGTTAAGACCAATTCATGTGGCGTAAGCTTCTTCTGTCCTTGACAAGCCTTACGCTTTTAGCGGCTCTGCCGGTGAGCGCCAATCTGGCTGAGCCGTCAGCAGACGCGCCTGCCCCTGTGACTCAGCCAGCGACTCCGCCTGTGGTTCAGGCCGAACCAGAGCCACCCGCTCCGGCGGCGCCGCGCCCAACCCAAAGGCCACGTGCGGTTACTGCGCCACCACCCGCCGCTCCCGCTGCAGATACGCGTCCGGTAAGTGCCGCCGATATCGAAGCCTTTACCGACACCCTCATCCCAAACCTGATGCAGCGTGACCATGTGCCGGGCGTTACCGTCGCCGTGGTCCAGGGACAGACGCCGCTTCTGGTCAAGGGCTATGGCTATGACCGCCTCACGCCCCAGCGGCCGGTTGATCCGCAGACCAGTCTGTTCCGGCTTGGCTCCGTCACCAAAATATTTACATGGATTGTGGCACGGCAGGAACTTGAGGCCGGACGCATCAGCCTCGATGCCCCCTTATCCAACACCGCCCCCGCCGGAATCTTCCGTGAGGACAACAGCTATAGCCCCTTACGTCTGCGCGATATTCTGTCCCATACCGAAGGCTATGAGGAAACCGCGCTGGGTCACCTGTTTCAGATACACCCGGGTGCGTTGGAAGCCACCGACTCCTATCTGCGCCGCCATGTCCCGCGACGCGTGCGTGAACGCGGTCAGTTTGCCAGCTATTCCAACTACGGTACCGCGCTGGTCGCCCGCACTCTGGCCGATACCGCCCGCACAGCGGATGTACCGACCCTGATGGAAACGCGGATATTTACGCCGCTTGGCCTGCGGCACACCACCTTGCGTGAACCCTATGACCCCAAACGTCTTAATCCGCGCCTGATTGACGGCGCCCTGCCCGCGCCTCTGTCTGCCGATCTGGCGCAAAAGGCAGCGCAGGGTTTTGTCTGGGACGGGGCCGCCTGGCGGGCGCAACCCTTTGACCACGCCCTGCCTATGTCAGGGGCTCTGGGTGGCTCAAGTACCGCAGCAGACATGGCGCGTTTCATGTCGCTGATGCTGCGTGATGGCCAGTTGGAGGGGGTGCAGCTATACGATGCCGCCTCCGCCAAGGCGTTTCGCACCCCGCTTCTGAACATGCCCAACGGCTATAATGGCTGGGCGTCCGGCCTGATGATGCGAGAGACGCCGCAAGGGCTGGCGACCTATGGCCATAGCGGCGCGACCTTGTGGTTCCATGCCAACCTCATTCTGATACCGGAACTGGATATCGGCATTTTTATCGCCGCCAATGCCCCGAGCGCCGACAGCCTGACCCGCGCCTATCCGGAACTGCTGATTCGTCATATCGAAGGCATTCCACCAACCGCCACAATACGCGCCGCACCGCCTCAGGCCGACTATGGCCGCCTGACCGGCACCTATGTCAGCACGCGCCGGGCCTATGGCGGACTGGAAGGCGCAATCACCCGTCTGATCAATACGGTTGATATCGGTACGGATGATCAGGGCCATTTGCTGGTAATCGGCCGCGATCATCTGTCGGCCTTTGTGCCAGCAACCGCGCCTGACTTCTTCGTGCCCTTGCAAAATAATCCTCTATCTTCAGGCCTTGCCACCGAAAGCCTGCACTTTCTGCTGCCGGCGGCGGGTAAGGCGGATGCCTTTGAAACCACCAGCAATATGGGCCGCTATGAGCGTGTCGGCTGGGCGCACAAACCCCAGACCCTGACCGATATGACGCGCGTCATGCTCGGGATATGCGTGTTGGTGCTGATGGGCTTTGCGCGCCATTACAATGGCCATGAGCGACCAACCCCGCATCAGAGCGTGGCCACATGGGGCTCCTATGCTCTGGCGGTATTGTGGATCAGCGCGATTTGGGTGTTCTATGACTGGAAAACCGCCATAGGCAATGATCCCGCGGCCCTGTTTATCGACTGGCCCAGTGGTCAGGTTAAGCTGGCTTCCGGTCTGGCGCTTGTGGCCGCGCTCGGCACGGTGGCGCAACTGTTCTATCTGCCGTTCATCTTCCGCGAGGCGCGCTTTCATTCCGACGGGTGGGCCGTGTGGCAAAAGGGGCTGCACTGCCTGCTGATCATCAGTTGGTTAGGCTATGCCGGTCTTCTGGCCGTGTGGGGCGCACTGGAGCCGTGGAGCCGTTAATTCAGCGTTTCAGGGCATAGACCTTAATCTGGATCTGCTCGCGTTCACCTTCAAAGCGCTCGACCAGTAATCGTGCTACCTGTGAATCGTCATGGAAGACAAATCCCTTGATGGCATCGAGCAAGGCCTTGGCCAGATTGTCGAGATCCATCCACGGCGGATCGCCTATATGCTCCATGCGGATTTCCACCGCATAGTCACCCCATGCCGGTCTTGAACCCCGCCATTCCTTGCGGAAAAATTCATAGACCAAAGGCTTGTAATAACGTCCCTGCGTCGTCAGACCGTCAATCACGATCTCAAGCCCCGTCTCGGTCTCCCGCGCCTTGACCTTACCCGAAGTAATCCACGTCATGCTGTATGCGCAATCCATTCCACCGCGAAACGCCTGAAATCAAGGAAGGTCACTTCCTCCGGCTCCAGACGGCTTATGCGACACAGTTCGGGCAGATTGGTACGGAAGACGGTAAATTCTTCGGCCACAGCCCGACCGCCCGGCAACCGGTCAGACGAAAA
>JBCEBX010000177.1:0-4120 GCA_039206455.1 Asticcacaulis sp. | reverse complement strand
GTCAAGCTCGATATCCATCGCGGTTGGGGCGGTCGTCCGTCATCGAAACGTGTCGCCAAGCTTCTGACGTCGGGTAAGTAAGGCTAAAACCTATCCTTGGCGGCGCGAAGTTCGCCAAAGCGCTGTGCCTGACGGGTCGGATCATTTTCCAGAAGCGGAAAGCGCAGGAACGGATTAGCGGCGATCTCATCGCCTAAGCGCATAGGGGCGGTGGGCTGATCAGCGGCCCGCAGGTTTCGGATGCGGTCACCGGCCACATTAAGCACGGCGTCAATTCCCAGGCTTTCGGCAAATTTCAGGTTTGACAGGGCATATTCGTGAGCGCAGTAAAGCTGCGTATCCGGATCAAGCGTCATGAGGCGGGTCAGGCTCTGCCACATCTGTTCAGGCGTGCCTTCAAACAGACGCCCGCAGCCCAGCGGGAACAGGCAGTCTCCGATAAAAGCCAGCTTATTGTCCATGCTGACATAGCCGATATGGCCAAGTGTATGTCCGCCGAGGTCAATAATATCAAAAACGGTCTCTCCCAGCCGGAACTGGTCGCCGCCGGACAGGACCTGATCGAGCGGGGCCACGCGGGCGACTTCGGACGGGCCAAAAATCTCAGCGCCAAAGTGGGCCTTGAGGGCGGCGTTGCCACCGGCGTGATCGGGGTGCCAGTGGGTGTTAAGGATATAATCCAGTTTGCCAAAGCTGTTTTCGATCACCGCAATCAGGCCGGTCGCTTCGGGCGTGGTATCAGGTGTGTCGATACAGGCGACCTTGCCGCTTAGCGCGTCACGGATGAGGAAGCCGTAATTGTCTGTACGGGCGGGGAACTGGTGGATTTGCAGGCTCATCACGCGGATTTCACTCATATGGCCGGAAATATGCCCTATTATTATAGGTAGTTGATGCCTGTTTATAGTCCGGATGGTCAGATTTGCGTCGCCCCGTAGAAGATTTAGGTCTGTTCTATACCACCCCCGAAGGGCGTGTGGTGCAGTCCATGGTAAGCCGGAAGCTCAGTGAGGCCTGGCCGGATGTGGCGGGGCTTGATGTGCTGGGGCTGGGCTATACCACGCCGTTTCTCGATATGTTCAATACCGCACGGCGGGTGATTTCGGCCATGCCAGCGGCGCAGGGAGCCGAGATATGGCCAGAGGAACTCAAGTCGCGCACGGTACTGGTGGACGAATATAATACGCCATTCCCGTCAGGGCTGTTCGATCGCCTTTTTTTGATGCACAGTCTTGAGGAGGCATCGAATGCTTCAGGGCTTTTGTATGAGGCGTCACGGCTTATGGCGCCCAATGGCCGCATGATATTGGCCGTGGTTGCGCGCGGCGGTCTGTGGACCCATGCCGAGCGTACGCCCTTCGGTCACGGCCAGCCGTTTTCCCGCTCGCAGCTTGAGGCCATATTGCGCAATGCCGAACTTGAGCCGGTCGCCTGGTCACATGCGCTCTATGTGCCGCCGATGCGCTCGATGTTGCGATGGGCGCAGATGTTTGAAAACTGGGCGCCGAAAATATGGCCCTATCCGGGGGGGCTGATTCTTATCGAAGCCTGCCGCCGCTCGGTCAGGGTGCCGGTCAGGGGGGCAGCGGTTTCCGTAATAGATGAATTGCGGGATGTACTGGGGGTAAAGGCCCCGACACCAGCGGCTAATTTTGAGGGTATAAGCCGCGTGAAAAACACCGATAAGGCTTGAGAAAAAACAAACTTGTGGCCATATGTCGCAAGACAGAACACAGACTTTTACAGGGTCGACGCTATGAAACGACTGATTGTCATGCGCCACGGCAAGGCGGAAAAGGAAGCCGAATCGGGCGAGGATTTCGACCGTGCACTGGCCGAAAGGGGCGTGGCCGAAGCCAGAGCCGTGGCCGAGGCCCTTAAAAGCTACGGTGTGAAACCTGACTATGCGCTGGTGTCACAGGCGGCACGCACACAGGGTACATTCAGGGCCGTGCAATCGGTGCTGGGCGACATCGAAGCGGATATCCGGAAAGACATGTTCGATGCCGATTCCTATGGCCTTCGGGATATTATCGAAGCCCATGAGGCGACCGGTGAAACCATACTGGTGGTCGGTCATAATCCGGCAGTACAATACCTTATTCTGGACTATATGGTTGAGGCGTCTGCCTCGATTGTCGATATGGATAAGATACGCGCCGGTTATCCGACGGCGACGGCGACGCTTTTTGACATTGATGCCGCCGGACGGGCGCAATATGACGGCCTGTTCAGCCCGCGTGATCTGATAGGGGCATAGGGCTGACGCGGAAACGCAGGGATCGTTTCCGTATATTGCTTTGAAGGAAGTAAGATGGACTTTTATCTGGCGGCGACAAAGGCCCTGCATGTTCTGGATGCCGAGGACGCCCATGCGACGACCATTGCCCTGCTGAAGGCGGGGTTAGGGCCGCGCAATGCCTATAATCCGCTGGAACTGAGCGTCGATATTCCGTTTGAGGGCGGTAATCTGCATCTGCCGAACGCCATCGGGCTGGCCGCCGGATTCGATAAGAACGCCGATGCCCCTGACGCCATGTGCCGCGCCGGTTTCGGCTTTGTCGAATGTGGTACGGTGACGCCCTTGCCGCAGGCCGGTAACCCGCGTCCGCGTCTGTTCCGACTGAGCAAGGATGAGGCGGTCATCAACCGTATGGGCTTTAACAATAAGGGGCTTGAGGTCTTTGCCGCGCATCTGATGCGCTATTCCGGTCGCAGCCGAAGCTTTGTTATCGGGGCCAATATCGGGGCCAATAAGGACGCCAGCGACCGCATGGCCGACTATGTCACCGGCCTTAAGCGCCTGTGGGGGCTGAGTTCCTATTTTACGGTCAATATTTCTTCGCCCAATACGCCGGGCCTGAGGGCGCTGCAGGGGCGGTCGCATCTGGATGAGCTTCTGGCGCAGATTGCCGCGACACGTGCCGATCTTTATAAGGCTACCGGTCACAACTATCCGGTCTTTCTCAAGATCGCGCCGGATCTCAGCGAAGCGGAAATCATCGATACGATTGAATCGGCGGTGACACATGGTCTCGATGCCGTGATCGTTTCGAATACGACGATTGAGCGGCCCTTAAGCCTGCAATCGCTCTATGCCAAGGAAACCGGCGGGTTGTCCGGTGCACCGCTGTTTTCATTGTCGACAGCGGCCTTGCGCATTGCCCATCAGGTCGCCAAGGGGCGTCTGAAGCTTATCGGGGCCGGTGGTATTGCCAGTGGCGCGGATGCCTATGCCAAGATCAGGGCCGGTGCCTCAGCGGTGCAGCTCTATTCGGCGCTGGTCTATAAGGGGCCGGGCCTTGTGACCCACATCAAATACGATCTGGTTGAGCGCCTTAAGGCGGACGGATTTACCCATATATCGCAAGCGGTTGGCACGGATGCCAATATCTGAACTCAGGGTTTAAAAATCCTGCCTTGAACCATCAGGGCAGGGGACTATGGTGCCCGGCTATTCTTACAAGGTCGTCCCATGCTGAAATCTGTTCCTTTCTGGTTACGCGTCCTTATCGGTTTTGTCCTGGGCACGGCGGTCGGGCTGGCGTTCGGTGAAGCGGCCCTGCCGTTTGTCACGCCGATTGGCGATATCTTTATCCGCCTGATACGGCTGCTGGTCGTGCCACTGGTGTTTTTCACGATTGCGGCGAGTATTGCCCGACTGGGGGATTCGGCATCGGGCGGTAAGGCGCTCAAGCTTGGCGGGATGACGCTCGGCTGGTTTGTCATTACCTCGGTTCTGGCGGTCGGGCTGGGTTTTGCCATTGGCGGCTGGCTGCAACCGGGGCAGGGCCTGAGCGGTTTGCCGCTGGCGGATGTAAAACCCAGAGACATTCCGTCGGTTTCAGAGGTTCTGACCGGCATTGTGCCTGCCAATATCTTTCAGTCCTTTGCCGAGGCGAAGGTATTGAGCATTGTTTTTGTAGCACTTCTGGTCGGGGCAGGCCTAAGTGCGCTGGGGGAACGGGCGTCTGATTTACGCCGCATCGTTGATCAGGCGAGCCAGCTTATGTTTACCCTGACACGCTGGGTGATCTGGCTGACGCCGTTCGGGGTGTTTGGCCTGATTGCCGCGGTGGTGGCCAGTTACGGGCTGGAAAGCCTCAGGCCGCTTCTTGGG
>JBCEBX010000176.1:0-4129 GCA_039206455.1 Asticcacaulis sp. | reverse complement strand
ATCAGGGCCTTGGCGAGGGGTTTGACATCGCGTTGCGGGATGGAGCGGAACAGGAACAGCTCAAGGATTTCATAATCCGGCAGGGTCGAGACGCCGGACTTGCGCGCCCGATCACGCAGGCGTTGACGATGGCCGCCGTGATCGGGGGCTAATGGCTCTGAATTGAGGCCCCCTTCTGCCCCTCCCTCTGGCATAATCTACAGCACCGGTTGCGGGCGGAACTTATCCGAAGCGGTGAAGATTTCGATGCCGTCTTTTGTCACGCCGATGCTGTGTTCGCATTGCGCGGTAAGCGACTTGTCGCGGGTCACCGCTGTCCAGCCGTCGCTTAATACCTTTACGTCGGGACGACCGAGATTGATCATCGGCTCAACCGTGAAGAACATGCCTTCCTTGAGGACGGGGCCTGTGCCCTTACGGCCAAAATGCAGGACGTTCGGGGTGTCGTGGAACACGCGCCCCAGACCGTGACCGCAGAAATCACGCACCACCGAACAGCGCTGGGCTTCGGCATATGTCTGAATGGCGTGGGCGATGTCGCCAAAGGTGTTGCCGGGTCTGATCTCGGCCAGACCGAGACGCATGGATTCGTAGGTTACATCCACGAGGCGGCGTGATTTGGGGTTAACCTGTCCGACTTCGTACATGCGGGAGGTGTCGCCGTGCCAGCCGTCAACGATGACGGTGACGTCGATATTGGTGATGTCGCCTTCCTTCAGGGTCTTATCGGAAGGGATGCCATGGCAGACCACGTGGTTGGTCGAGATGCACACCGTATGCTGATAGCCGCGATAATAGAGGCAGGCCGGAAGGGCGCCATTATCGAAGACAAACTGACGCGCCAGATCATCGAGATAGGATGTTTTTACGCCCGGAACGACATAGGGGATCAGCATATCAAGGCATTCTGAGGCCAGTTTACCGGCGCGGCGCATGCCTGCGAAATCCTCAGGGCTATGGATACGAATCGAGTCGGAACGGGTGAGATAATCGGAATCTGTGGTCATGGGCGTGAATATAGTCGCTCCGGCACGCCATTTCCAGAACCTATTTTGCAAGGGTTTACGCTATGATGCACATGAATCCTTGCGCCAAAGGTTAACGAAAGATTGACGCGGGCCTTAAGTCGCCCGACATTATGCGCTGACCGGCGAAGGTGAGTCGGGGGTGGAGTAGGGCTTATGTCAAACGCGCGTATTCTGGTATTTGGCAATGAAAAGGGCGGCGCGGGTAAATCCACCGTCGCCATGCATGTGGCTACGGCCTTGCTGCATCAGGGAAAAAGGGTCGCGATCATCGATCTTGATCTCAGGCAGCGGTCATTGTCGCACTTCTTTGAAAACCGCAAGAAGTGGGCGGCGGCCAATGAGAAAATCCTGCCGCATGCGACTGAGCCGTTTTTGCACAAAAATCCGGCGGAACTGCTTAAGGTGCCGGAGGCTGAGGCCAAGGGCATTTTTGATCGCGCCTTGAGCGAGGCCATCGATACGGCAGACTATGTGATCATTGATACGCCGGGCGGCGATCATGTGCTGTCGCGACGCGCCCATGCGGTGGGGCATGTCATCATCACGCCGATGAATGACAGCTTCATTGACTTTGATTTGCTGGGGCAGGTCGATCCGGTGACCCTGGAGGTCAAGCGGCCGTCTATTTATGCTGAAACCGTATGGAATTCGCGCAAGCAGCGTGCCCAATGGGACGGCAAGACGATCGACTGGATTGTGCTGCGTAACCGTCTGGCGACCAATGAGGCGCGTAACCGTAAACGCGTCGATGAACGGGTCAGGGCCTTAGGCAAGCGCATCGGGTTTCGCGTGGCGGCGGGACTGCGTGATCGGGTGATTTACCGCGAACTGTTTCCGTTTGGACTGACGGTGCTTGATCTGTCGGCGGATATTCGTCCGGTGCCGACCTCACTGGCGCAGGTATCGGCACGGCAGGAGCTTAGGGCGGTGATGATGGAGCTTGAGCTGGAAAACGATGACGTCGTCAGCGCCCAGATTACTGAACTCGGCGAGGCGGAACCGTTTGAGGCCGATGAGGACGATTATGAGGCGGTAGATTAAGTGACGTCCCTAAAGGGTCGTTTTCTGATCTGCAAAGGCCCGTCTTATGCGCTTCCGTTGCTCACCTACTTAAAGTAGGCTGCGCGACGGTTCTCGAATCCAGACCTTTTCGCCTCAGACTCCAACCCTTTTGAAACAGTCCCTGCGACGTGCTGAACAGCATGAAACAGAGGGGACAGGAAAGACAAGCTGTGTACCTTCTGATCGGCGCTGCGGCGGCGCTTGTTTTCTTTATATGGCTGGGGCGTCGGGCGAAGTCCGGTAAGCTGAAAAAAGGGCCGTGGTTCCGGCAGGGGCGCACGATTGCCGCTGTGTTTGCCGTTGGTCTAGGGATTGCGGCGGTAGTGGCCTTTATGCGCGGGCAGTGGATACTGGGGTCGATACTGGGGTCGCTGTCGGCATCGGTGGCCGGTGGCACGCGTTATAACTGGCGGATGGGAGATGAGGCGACAGAGCCTCAGGTCTATACGTTGGCGGAGCGGGAGGCTTTTCGCACATTGGGCCTTGAGGTCGGTGCCGATCGTAAAACCATTATCGCCGCCTGGAAAAAACGGATGAAATCGGCACATCCGGATCAGGGCGGTGACGCGCAGAGGGCGGCACGTCTGAATGCGGCACGAGATGTGTTGCTTAAGCGGCGTTAAGCCGGTTGGCCTATAGACACCGATACAATTTTCCTACATTGTATTTATCCATGAACAAGCTGTCATCCCTGTCGCCGAAACTGATCCTGCCTGAGGGGGCGGCGCTGGTGCATGAGCGTCTGGCCGAGGCTTTGGCAGCGGCGATCCATGACGGGCGCTATAAGGCCGGAGATCGTCTGCCGACTCATAGGGAACTGTCGCGTCAGGCCGGGGTCTCTATCGGTTCGGTGACGCGGGCGATTGATCTTCTGACGCGGCGCGGACTGGTGCGCGGTGAGGTCGGGCGGGGCACCTTTGTGAGTGCCCTTCAGGCCAGTGGTGCCAGCGGTCTGCCGATTGATCTGACGATCAATATGCCGCCGCCGGTGATTGATGAGGCGGTGTTTGCCGATGCCATGCGCGATGCCCTCAGGCACGCCTTGCGGATTCCTTTGGCGGGCTATGCTGATTTTCGCGGTACGGACGCGCAACGTCAGGTCATGGCCGACTGGCTGAGTGCGGATCGTCTCAAGGTAACGGCAGACGACATTCTGCTGACGGTGGGCGGGCAACAGGCGGTGCATCTGGCCTTTGCCGATATTAAGGATCGGTCGCCGGTTATCCTGACGGAGGCGGCGACCTTTAGTGGGGCCATTGTGGCGGCGGCTAATCTTGGGGTCCGATTTGATACGGTGGATCATGACGCCGACGGCATGCGGCCGGATGATCTTGAGCGGGCGATCAGGGCAACGGGGGCGCGGGCGATCTATACGGTGCCGGTCTGCCAGAACCCGTTCGGATTTGAAATGTCCGAAGCCCGCCGCCGCGATATTCTCAGGGTCTGCGAACGCCACGATGTGGTGATTATCGAGGACGATATCTATGGGGTTTATGCGTTTAAGCAGAGTGCTACCTATAAGGCACTGGCGCCTGAGCGGGTCTATTATCTCACCAGCCTGTCGAAATGCCTGACGCCTCTGGTGCGGTCAGGCGTGCTGGCACCGCCGCCGGATCGACGCGCAGTCCTGACCCAGCGTATTCGCGCCGAAGTCTGGGGGGCGGCACCGGTGGCGATTGAAACCGGCTGCGCCCTTGTCCGTAACGGTGCCGCGGACATAGCGCGTACCCGCCTGAGGCAGGAAGCCAGGGCGCGCGTGCAATTATCTGCGGAAATTCTGGGGCTTGGGGAGATGGCGATGCCCGAAGGCGCACCGCATATCTGGCTGCCCATGCCAGCGCTGGAGGCCGAGCGGTTGGCGCGGCGGTCAGCGGAAAACGGGGTGCGGGTAACGCCGCCGGACAGTACCTTTGTCAAAGGCGATAAGGCCTGGGGGGTGCGGCTGTGTATCATGGCCCCGACGCATCGTCATGATGTGCAGCAGGCCTTGCAGATTGTCGCTGATCTGATGCGTGCGCCCGATGAGGTGTGTATTTAGG
>JBCEBX010000175.1:0-4135 GCA_039206455.1 Asticcacaulis sp. | reverse complement strand
GCGTCGAACAGAACGACTGGGGCGTGCATTTCAACGTCGCCCATGATGGCGCGACCTTCGCCAGCGACGGCGGCGATTTTGACATGGTGGCCCATGCGCCGGACGGCAAATGGATTTCACTCCTTCATGCCGAAACTATTGTTGACGCCGACCTTGAGTCCTATGATGACAGCCTGATCACGGTTGAAAAGTTCAAGGCGACCCGTCTGGTCGATCTGTCTGCCCATGATTATCGTCTTGAGCCAAACCTCAGGTTCACACCGGACGATAAGTGGATTGTCTTTTCGTCGAACATGCATGGCGTCAACCACGTCTATGCTGTCGAAGTTGCCCCTAGCCGTAAAGTCTGATCCGGTTCCATGTTCTCACGCACCTTTTATGCGACTCATCCCGACGAGATGGCGCTGGCTGACACTCAGGCCCTGCGCGACCGTTACCTGATCCGCGACCTGTTTGTTGCGGAAACGGCTCAGCTTAACTACCTGCATCAGGAAAGGCTGGTCATCGGTGGCGCAGCACCGGTCACGTCAGCGGTGCATCTGCCGGCACATACCGAACCGGCCTCAATGGCGGGCCAGCCGTTTCTGGCCGCGCGTGAAATGGGCATCGTCAATGTCGGGGAAGGTGCAGGCGAAATCGAAGCGGATGGCGTTATCTATAGCATCGCCCCGCTTGATGCGCTTTATCTGGGACGTGGCACCTCAGAGGTCATCTTCCGCTCCAAAGAGGCCGCCACACCGGCGCGCTTTTATCTCGCCTCGACGCCTGCCCACTGTGCCTACCCGAACAAACATATCCCCCTGTCAGGCAGCCACCCGCTACACAGAGGGGATCAGCTCACCGCCAATCAGCGCACCGTACATCAGCTTGTGGTGCCTCAGGTCTGTGCTTCGGCGCAGCTATTACTCGGTCTAACCATCCTGAAGCCGGGCAATGTCTGGAACACCATGCCGCCGCATCTGCATGATCGCCGTTCCGAAGCCTATTACTATTTCCGCCTTGGCCCGTCAGATCGCGTGTTCCACTTCATGGGTCAGCCGCAAAACACCCGTCAGATTGTGGTCGCCAACGAAGAAGCCGTTATCTGCCCGCCTTGGTCGATCCACAGTGGTGTCGGCACCTCAAGCTATGCCTTCATCTGGGCCATGGGCGGCGAAAATCTGGATTACGGCGACTTCAACGAACTGGATATCTGCCAGTTGTCCTAATCGGATATGCCTCAGTCGTGGGATGCTTCCCCGTCTGCCCCGATCAGGGTCGGGACCGTGTCTGTCGACGCATCATTCGCAAAGACAAACTTCACCCTGAGCTGACAACCGCTCAGGCCGCGGTCTGACGCCCTGATCTCTGACTGGCGCAGCATGTTTTCAGCGGCCTGTGCAAACTGCGGCAGAGGATGCCCCCATTGGCTACGCACCTTCAGCTCACCCCAGGGGGCGACATCATACACCAGATAGGCCAGACCTTCGATGCGGTGACGACGCGCACCACTCGGGTAATCTTCGGGCTTGTAAACAAAGGTCACAACCTGACGCAACGCCTCGGGCGGGCAGCTATCCGATGCCGGTGCGTCCGATATTTTGGGCGGTATATTGGACGGCATTTCGGACGCAGAAATTATCGGCGCATCGGGTCTGGGTGCAAGGGCTTTGGCCTTATGCAGCTGCCTGAGCTCGTTCCAGCTTTCGGCATCATCGACCGGTAACACACCGGCCTGGATTACATAGCTGATCAGGCATTCTTCGGCGGCGGCCCCGGGATAATAGTTATGCTGCGCCACAGCCTGCGTCACAAACGCCCTGTTTTCAGGCGTCGCCTGCCCCCCAACGGTTGCGGTTACCTCTACCTTGCCGTGGGCATCTATATTGAAACGCTCGATCACCCACTGCAATTGACCGTCTTTGCGCTGTAACTTACTTTTGTCAGGATAGACGCGGGTTTTAAGACGTTTCCCTGCCGCACGACAGGCATCCGAAGGCAGAGACGGACGCTTCATGTTCGACGCATGGGTCCGCAGATGCAAGGCTTCACGACTTAAGACCGCTGCCATTTCCGGTGCGTAGTCTGAGCGTATTTTCCAGCGCATACGGCACCCTTTAAGGGTCTCGGTCTGGGAATCTAAGGACCATGCCGCCGCCCATAGGGGAAGATACTGGAAATTGGTCGCCGGATAGGCGCTCGCACCGACCTGAATATTAGTCAGGCGTCCGTTCTTCAGCACATCAAACCGCAAGCCCACCCTGTCGTGAACGGAAACCGACCGGTTCTGTGGCAAGGGCAATAGACCGGCCGGAAACACCAGATCGGCGGGCCACGACCGCGTACCGTTTTCACAGACTACGCCCTGCGCTTCCGGTTCGAGCGTATAAACCGTCACCTTAGACGGTGAATGCACCGGTAGCGGATCTTTGCTGGCATATACAGGCGCTGAAATCACCGCCAGACTTACCGTAATCGCCAGCCCTTTGAATACAGACCGCATATTCCCCCCCTTTGGTAACTACCCCTGGTAACCCAACTCCTGACTAATGGCGTGCGTCACCTCACGCACATAGTCCTTCAGCGTTTCGATGCGTTCATCATCCATATATTGCGCCGCACTTGAGATGGAAACCGCCGCAACAATTTTACCTGTCAGGTCACGGATCGGCGCAGCAACACAGCGGACGCGATCTTCGTTTTCGTCCATATCCATCGCATAGCCCTTGGCGCGATAGGCCTTCATAACCTCAAGCCAGCCCTTAAGGTCATAGCGATAGTTAGGAAATTCACGGGCCTCGCGGTGATAGACTTCGCGCAGTTTGTCCTCGTTTTCATCGAACAACAGTGCCTTGCCGAGGCCTGTCGGACGCAGGAACTGACGCTCGCCGATCACGCAACGTACTTCAATGCGGCGCGTGCCGGGGATTTTATCAATATAGTGCACCTGATGACCATCAAGCACCCCGAGATTGATCGTATCGCCCGTATCCGCCGCCAGCCGCACCAGATAGTCGTGTGATACCCGCGTTAAGGTAATCTGCTGCTGAGCCGCATGGCCGAGTTCAAGCAGACGCGTCCCCAGCACATAGCCCTCGCGCTGTGAAAACGACAGGAAGCCGCTATCGACCAGCGTCGAGGCCAGACGGTGCACGGTTGATTTATTCAGGCCAAGCGATTTGGAGATTTTCGGCAGACTGTTATCGCCCTTGGCCACCCGACCGAGCACCTCAAGGCCGCGCATCAGCGTCAGAGCCGCCGCGCCACCTTTTTCTTTCTCGGCGCTGGCATCCCCCAAATCTTCCTCGTCCGGCAAAATCTTATTATCTTGTGCTTTTCGGGCCAAAGTCAGGCGTCTCCGATACCATGTCCAAGTCCTGCAATCTAAAGCGCAACGGCATATATGGGAAGCCGTTTTGCTCAATTTGTTAGACAAATATAGCCGAACGCAGCCTTTTACTTAAAAACGGCTCGTACACTTTTTTACCTGAGAATTGTTTTGCGCATGAAAAACCCCGAAAGCCTCTGCTTTCGGGGTTTTTGCGTGTGACAAGGGCGCACCACTTCCCTTTTCACACAAGACAACCAAAGGCCATTGCCCCTGTTTGTCGTTAAACGCCATAACCTGAGTGGGATAAGGTCTCAGGCCACCACGCTTAATGTCTGCGGGCCATTTCCCGTAAGGGCCTGATCCAGAATATCACTACGCATCCAGTCGTCTATGTTCACCGCCTCGGCAATCGCATGCCGGGCCTTGAGCCAGACATTCAATCGCCTGAGATGTTCCAGACGATAAGCCTCAAGTCCCAATGACGCCCCTTGCGCCAGCAGGCTGCCGTAACCGGCTTCAGCATCCGGCACCTCAACCTTACCTTCATGGGCCACGTGGTTCAGCGCTTCTTTCGGAAAACTCTGGGCCCAGCCGGAGGCTTCGGTCAGCAGCCCCAAAAGCCGAGCGACCACGCTTTGATTGGCCTCTAAAAACGGGTAATCGACCGTCAGAGTGCGCAACTCGATCAACCCCTCCAGCGCCGGATCCGAGCGAATATCCTCAGGCGTAAACGCATGAACGATTTTCAGGTTCGCCGCACGCGCCAGCTCAAGCCCCTTGGCCCCAAACAGCAAACCGGCCTCCGCCTGACCACTTAACCCCGCC
>JBCEBX010000174.1:0-4148 GCA_039206455.1 Asticcacaulis sp. | reverse complement strand
CGTCACCATTGTCCTTGGCCTTTGAACGCAAAAGCCCCAGATCCGTGCCACAGTGCGGCTCGGTGAGATTCATCGTCCCCGACCATTCACCGCTTATCAGTTTCGGCAGATAAAGCGCCTTAAGCTCATCCGTCCCGCCCGCCGTCAGCGCCGCAATCGCCCCGTCGGTCAGGCCCGGATACATGGCAAAGGCTGAACTGGCGCCGGTCAACATTTCTGAGAACGCCATATTCACATAATGCGGCAGCCCCTGCCCGCCATAGTCCGTATCGCCCCCAAGCGCGGGCCAGCCCGCCTCAACCATCTGCCGGTAAGCCTCTTTGTACCCCCTGGGGGCCGTGACCGAATGATCGGCATGCAGTATGCAGCCTTCCTTGTCGCCCGGGGCATTCAGCGGCGCGACCACCTCTTCGGTAAACTTCGCTGCCTCCTCCAGAATGGCCGAAACGACATCGGACGACGCCTCCTCAAACCCTTTCAAATGGGCATATTGCTCGACCTGAAACACATCGTCGAACAGGAACTGGTAATCACGTACGGGGGCTTTGTAGGTCATCGTAACGTCCTATGTTTTTCAATCCGGGGTTAAGCAGCGGTTCCAGCATTGGCGGCTTCGTAAGCAGCGATTTCGCCTTCCATCCACTCACAGCCTTCGGTCATGTCCTTAATCGCCTGATCTATGTCTTCGCGCTGACGTCTCAGGGTTTCAATCTGGCTGTGATACTTGGCAACCGTTGCCCGCATCTGGGCTACGCCGCGGTCTTCACGGTTATAAAGATCAAGAATTTCATGGATTTCCACCAGAGAAAATCCCATGCGCTTGCCGCGCAGGATGATCTTGAGGCGGGCACGATCACGCGCGGAATAGATACGCGTCTGGCCTTTGCGCTCAGGCGATATCAGGTTCTTATCCTCATAAAAACGTAAGGCACGCGCCGTAACCCCGAACTCCTTGGAAAGCTGGCGGATGGTGTAGCTTCGGGCATCCATATGAGACTCCCTGTGTCCTGAGGCGGCGTCCTTTTGGATAAGGACACGCAATTGACGTTTACGTAAACGTACAACCGCCCCCATCAGGCGTCAAGCGATGAGCACTGGCTTCAGCAAAACGTTACCAAGGGGAAGATGCAACAAAAAGCCCGCCCATTTAAAGGGAAGGTTGCGCCAACAGGATTGGCTCCACTGCGTTTCGCCGCGCCTGCACGCAAATATTATGCCGGGCATAATATTTGCCGCTGGTCGTCGAACCTCTCACGGTTCGAATACATGGTGCCAGACCTTAATCAAAAAAGGGATGCCTTTAGGGCATCCCTTTTTTGATTAAATGGTCGGGGAAACAGGATTCGAACCTGCGACCCCCTGCTCCCGAAGCAGGTGCGCTACCAGGCTGCGCCACTCCCCGAACCAGAACCCTGATCCATATGGATCAGGAGAAGCGCTGTTTAGCCAAAGGCCCGCCGGAAAACAAGTCTCACCATATGAAAATCACAGGTTTTTCTCACTTCATACCTCCCGGTCTATAATGGGTATGGTGGCATTAAGCCTTGGTGAAATGACGAGTGGCGTATCTTAATTTCGAAAATTCAGCGCACCGCGACAGGATTGGCTCCACTTACGCTCCGCCGCGTCTGCGCGTAAATATTATGCCGTCGCATACTATTTTGCTGCTGGCCGTTGAACCTCTCACGATTCGAATACTTGGAGCCTCAGACATTAATTAAAAAAGGGATGCCCTTGAGGGGCATCCCTTTTTTAATTAAATGGTCGGAGCGACAGGATTCGAACCTGCGACCCCTTGACCCCCAGTCAAGTGCGCTACCAGGCTGCGCCACGCTCCGACATCTGTTCAAATATATGAAGCAGAGGACGGCGCTTATAGAGAGGAAACCGCCCCCCCGCAATAGCGGAAAAGCCTTTTTCCACCCAAAACCGTAAAACTTTCCGCACGCTGGGGCCTAAGACGAATGTCGGCCGATGTGCCGCCCCAAAAGCGCCTGCGCCACCTCAAGATTTCGCGCAATCTCCAGAAACTGCGCCCGCGTCTCGTCCCCAAGCACCTGAATATGCGCCTCAGTGAACACAACCGTTTCTGGCGTCTCTGCAAAAACCGACTCCGGCTCAACCTCAGGCGCGACAGCCCCCTTGTGTGCCCCCACCAGCGCCTTCAGACCTTCCTCGGCATAGAGCTTCTGCACGCCACGGATCGTATAGCCCTGATCGTGCAGCAAGGCCTTTACACCCGCCAGAACCTCAACGTCCTGCGGGCGATAAAACCGGCGTCCGCCTGCGCGTTTCGTCGGCGTAATAAAGGAGAATTTGGTTTCCCAAAAACGCAGCACATGCTGAGGCACGTCCAGAGTTTCAGCGACCTCGGAAATCGTGCGAAAGGCTAAGGGGCCCTTTGACACGTCCTACTCACCTGCCCCTGCATCAACACGGGCTTTCATGATTTGCGAAGCGCGGAATGAAATCACCTTGCGCGGATCGATGGCCGCAGGCTTACCCGTCTTTGGGTTCCGTCCGACGCGAGCGTTTTTCTCACGCACCTGAAACACACCAAAGCCTGACAGCTTTACGGTTTCGCCTTTTTCGAGCGACTCGATCACCAGATCAAGCGTGCGCTCAACCAGAGCCGCACATTCCTGACGGGGCAACCCCAGATCATTATGGACACTTTCGAAAAGTTCTGCCCGCGTTAAGGTAGGCCCCTTGCTCATCATCCACTCCCGTTAGAGTCATGCAACCCGAACAGAATACGCATTTTTTCCCGTTCGCGTCAAAGACTTATGCGCTACAGATCATCAAATATGAGAGAAGGCACAAAAAGCCTAAATCCGGATGGCCGCCGCAGCCCAGGTCAAACCGCCCCCAAGCGCCTCGATGAGCACCAGATCACCGCTTTTGATCCGCCCGTCTTTCGTCGCCTCATACCAGGCCAGCGGAATAGACGCCGCCGAGGTATTGGCATGGTTAGCCACCGTCGAAACAACCTTGGCCCGATCAAGCCCCAGCCTGTCCGCCACGCCATCAAGGATGCGCTGATTGGCCTGATGCGGCACAAACCAGTCCACATCATCATGGGTGATACCGGCCTTTTCAATGGCTGCCTCGGTGGCCTGAGCAATCTTCTGCACGGCGTGACGGAAAATCTGGTTCCCGACCATACGAATCTTGCCGATGTGGTTGTTGCTTTCGAACACACCACCATCAACATACAAAAGATCGGTCTTGGTGCCGTCGCATTGCAGGTCAAAGCTGAGAATGCCGCGATCCGCAGACGTCCCCTGCCCTTCAACTGGCTCAAGCACCACGGCGCCCGCCCCGTCCCCGAACAGGATGCAGGTGCCCCGATCCGTGTAGTCGATGATCCGGCTCATGACCTCGGCCCCGATCACCAGTGCCGCCTTAGACAATCCACGCGCCACGAAACCGTCAGCCACGCTTAAGGCATAGACAAAGCCCGAACAGACCGCCTGAACGTCAAAGGCAGCCCCCTTGGCACCCATCTTTGCCTGTACAATCGACGCCGTAGACGGAAAGGTCATGTCGGGCGTCGTCGTCGCGACAATGATCAGATCAATGTCAGAAATATCACGCCCCGACGCCGCCAGCGCCACCTTAGCCGCCTCAACCGCCAGATCACTGGTGACCTGTCCCTCTGCCGCCTTGTGACGCTGCTTTATGCCGGTGCGTTCAACAATCCATTCGTCAGACGTATCCACCATGCGCGTGAAGTCAGCATTGGTCAGAACCTGCTCGGGAAGATATCCCCCGATGCCCGTCACAGCTGTCCGTATCACACTCATGCTCACGATACCTTTTCGTCCGCCCGTTCAGCCACTTCGGCTGTTTCGGCCATGGATTGACTGACCTGCGCCAGAGCGCTGCGAATGTCGTTTACGTAATTTGACGCCGCCAGAGAAATCGCCACCGACACGGCGTTGGAATAGGCCCAAGCCTCGGCCCCGCCGTGACTTTTGACCACAATGCCATTCAGCCCCAGAAGCGGCCCGCCATTGGCCTGACCGGGATCTACCCGCCGCGCCATTTTCTTCAGGGCCGGTGCCGCCAGAAGCGCCCCCAGCATGGCCAGAGGCGAAGATTTCAGGGCGTCTTTAAACAGGTTTTTCACAAACCGCGCCGTACCC
>JBCEBX010000173.1:3274-4169 GCA_039206455.1 Asticcacaulis sp. | reverse complement strand
TTTGTTGCACCGTAATCCTGTAAAGATATGAGTTATTCTTAATAGATAGGGCATATCAGGCGAATGGTCAAAATTTTTACCGCCTACGCCAATAAGTTTCTGATATTAAACTCAGATAAGGTGCCTTGCGCTCTCGGTAAAGGGGGCGTTATTGCCGCAGATGACAAACGCGAAGGCGATCTATGCTCGCCTGTCGGCGTTTGGCGGCTGAAATATATTTTCTACAGACCTGACCGCCTCAAGGCACCCGATACTGTCATACCCGTCCGGCCCCTGTCTCCCGATGACGGGTGGTGCGATGACCCGACCCATCCCGATTATAACCGGCACGTCACATTACCGTTTGAGGCCAGCCATGAAAAACTGTGGCGTGAAGATCATATCTACGATCTGATCGGTGTGCTCGGCCATAATGATGACCCGCCGGTTGCCGGTCTGGGGTCCGCCATTTTTCTGCATCTGGCGCGCGAAAACTATACTGGCACCGAAGGCTGTGTGGCCTTGAACCGCGATCATTTGCTGGCATTACTCCGTGAAGCTGACGAAGACACTCGCATCGAAATCACGGCGGATACCATTGCCTGACATATTGCATTGCAGCAAACGGATATTGACCTTTGCGCCAATCCGGCCCATGACATCCGCCAATTGTTAACGAAATGACCTGTTGGCGTCTGTTAAGAACCTGCGGAGTGTTAAAATGTCCGATCCCCGTCTGATTATCGCGCTTGATGAGCCTGACCTGAAATCTGCCCGTGAACTGGTGGAAAAGCTCGGCGACCACGTAAGCTTCTATAAGATCGGCCTGACGCTTCTGGGGCAGGGCGGTCTGGAACTGGCGCGCGACTTAAGTGCCCGAGGCAAACAGGTGTTTCAGGACTGGAAGCTGCACGAC
>JBCEBX010000173.1:0-3264 GCA_039206455.1 Asticcacaulis sp. | reverse complement strand
GCGTCGGTGTCGCCGGGGAGGATGTTGAAGCGGAGGTCGAAGGAGCTGCCGAAGCCATTTCCGGTACCGGCTGTGATTTTCTGACCGTTCATGCCGAGCCTCAGGTTATGCGCGCTGCCCTGCGTGGCCGTAAGGGCAATACGAAAATCCTTGGCGTCACCGTCATGACCTCATTGACGCAGAACGATCTGACGGAAATGGGCTATGGCACGCCTCTGGCCGAACTGGTTCTGCGCCGCGTCGATCAGGCGGTCGCTGCCGGCATCGATGGCGTGGTCGCCAGCCCGCAGGAAGCCGCCCTGATCCGTGCCCGCGTTCCAAAAGATTTTCTGATCGTCACCCCCGGTGTGCGTCCGGAATGGTCAGACGCCAATGACCAGAAACGTATCTCCACACCACGTCAGGCCATCGAAGACGGTGCCTCGCATCTGGTGATTGGTCGTCCCGTGACCCGCGCCCCCGATCCGGTCGTAGCGGTCAAAGCGATTAAGGCAGAGCTACAGGGCCTTTAGGCTCTGTATAATTTAGAGGCCACTTAAAAATCGACCGCAATCCCTTTGCGCTCCCAGTCGCCATAGCGTGTGGGCTCAGGCCCCTGCGGCCCGCCCTCTTCAATGGCTTTTTGGACCTCCGCTTCAGCTTTAACGCGCCGTTCAGCCGCTTCGGCCAGCGCACGCTCTGCGGCGGGTGACAGTTTCTTCGGTGCTGGCGTCTCGGTTAATTCAGTCTCGGACATGCGGTGAAGCCTTAAATTGGGCACAACGGATTATTATATTTAGGCCGTTGAAACGATAATTACAAACCTTTCTCAGGAGCTACACCTTAATGAACCCGTTTAAGACCTTTATGTTGCTGGCTGGTATGACCGCCCTGTTCGGGGTAATCGGTCTGGCTGTCGGAGGCCCTACGGGAATGCTGATCGCCCTGGGTCTGGCGCTGGCGATGAACGCCTTTGCCTACTGGAATTCCGATAAGATGGTCCTTAAGGCCTATAAGGCCGAAGCCATCGATCCAAATACGGCGACCGGTATTATTCGCACCTATTATGATGACACGGTTGAGCTTAGCCGCCGCGCCAACCTGCCGCAACCCGCCATCTACATCATCCATAATGATCAGCCCAATGCCTTTGCCACGGGCCGCAATCCTGAAAATGCCGCCGTAGCCGCGACCACAGGCCTGTTGCGCATGTTATCGCGTGAAGAAATCAGAGGCGTGATGGCGCACGAACTGGCGCACGTGAAAAACCGCGACACCCTGATCATGACGGTGACGGCGACCCTTGCCGGTGCTATTTCCTCTCTGGCCAATTTCGCCCTGTTCTTTGGCGGCGGTCGTGACGAAGAAGGCAACAGCAATATTATCGGCACGATCCTGATGGCTGTACTCGCGCCTATGGCCGCCATGCTGGTGCAGATGGCCATTTCGCGTACGCGCGAATATGACGCCGACCGTTTGGGCGGTGAAATCTGCGGCGATCCCGAAAGCCTTGCCCGCGCCCTGAGGAAGATCGAAAACTACGCCAAGGGTATCGTCAACCACGAAGCCGAGCATAATCCGGCCTCGGCGCACCTGTTCATTATTAATCCGTTATCCGGTGCGCGTATGGACAACTTGTTCTCGACCCACCCCGCGACCGATAACCGTGTACGCGCCCTGATGGATCTGGCGATTAATATGGGCCGCAAGTCACCGCAAAATACATTTACGAGCGTGCCAACAACGCCTATGTAAGCCCTATCTTCCCCCTTCTGCCACCGCGGGAGGGGGTTCTTGCATTCTCAGCATCTTAGACTGGAATATAATGTCCCCACGTCCGCCTGCGCGCCCTCAGGGTAAGCGCCCCGCCCCCAAAGCCCCTGTTCAGAAAACGCCACGCCCTAAGTCAGCCGACCCCTCAGCCGCGCTTGAAAACGACATCGGCATATCGGCACGTATCGCCGCCATTAATCTGATCGAAGCGGCTCTGGCCAAACGCGGTGGCTTTGATGAGGTTTCCGCCGGTAACGAATTCAACAAACTATCCGAATCCGAGCGTGGCTTTGCCCGCGCCCTGTCGCTTCTGGTGCTGCGTCGTATTGGACAACTGGATCACATCATCTCCAAAAAGACACAGAAGATGCCGCCCGAAGCGGTACGCAGCCTGTTGCGCATCGGCATGGCGCAAATCTTCTTCATGCAGGTGCCGGATTTTGCCGCCGTTTCCACCACCGTCAAGCTGGCGGAACGTGACAACAAAACCCGCCCGTTCAAGGGCCTGATCAACGCCATATTGCGCGGCCTGATCCGTGAAGGCGGCTTGCGCGAAGTTAACCCCAAGAAACTGATGCCTGACTGGCTGTGGCAGAGGTGGCTGCAAACCTATGGTGAGGATAATGCCTCCGCTCTGGCCCTGACCCTGACCGAAGAGCCCGCCACCGATCTGGTGTTTAAAACTACGGCTGATCGGGATGCGCTTCTGAACGACCTTGAAGGCGAGGCCATAGGCGAGGTCAACCTGCGCTCTGCCCTGCGCGGCGATCTGCGCCATTGGGCGGATTACGAAGCCGGTCGCTGGTGGGTTCAGGATATTGCTGCGGCTACGCCGGTTAATCTTCTGGGTGATCTGACAGGCAAGACCGCACTCGATGTCTGCGCCGCCCCCGGTGGCAAGACCTTGCAACTGATCCATAAGGGCGCCGAGGTCGTGGCTATTGACCGCTCAAAGGGTCGCCTGAAGCGACTTGAGGACAATCTGAAACGCCTCAATGTTACTGCCGAAGTCCATAATGCCGACGCAGCAACCTTTGATGACCCGCGCACCTTCGATGTGGTGCTGGTCGATGCGCCGTGCTCGGCGACCGGCACCTACCGCCGCCAGCCCGATGTCCTGTGGGGCACCAAACCGGCAGACATCGCCAAGCTGGCCGATGTGCAGCACCGCCTGCTCGATACATTGGCACCCAAGGTCAAATCAGGTGGGGATTTTATCTACTGCACCTGTTCGCTGGAACGTGAGGAAGGTGAAACCCAGATCCTCGCCTTCCTGCGTCGCAATAAGGATTTCAGTCTGGTCAAACCGGATGGCGCGACCCTTGAGCGCGGGGGCATCCCCGAAGCCTCGGTTTCGAGCGAAGGCTGGTTGAGATTACTGCCGCATCATCGTAAAGGTGGTCAGGACGGTTTCTTTATCGCGCACATGCGGCGGGGCGCATAAAAAAGTCCTTCGCTCTGCTCAGTGTACTTTTTTATGGGTTCTGATTTTGACAGTTTCAGGCTCGGGGC
>JBCEBX010000172.1:0-4174 GCA_039206455.1 Asticcacaulis sp. | reverse complement strand
CATCAACCCCGAAGCGCTCAAGCAGGCGCAGGCCGGTGTCTACAGCATCGACCGCATTCAGACCTTCACGGAAAACCATCGTCAGTCAGGCGGTAAGTCCTCGTTGTCGGACTATTATACGGCGGCCTATGGCTGGGCGACCTTTGACAAGTCGCTCAGGGCGCGGACGGTCTTTTCCGATCATAGTCTGGCGACTGATGCCGTGTTTGCCGAAACGCAGTTTGTCTCGTGCCGTAATGTGCTGATCTATTTTAACCGGCCCTTACAAACCCGTGCCATCGGCCTGTTTCATGAGTCCTTGTCGCGTAACGGTTTTCTGGGGCTGGGGTCGCGCGAAACCTTGCGGTTTACCTCATATGCCGATGAGTTTACCGAGTTTTCCTATGGTGACCGGCTTTATCAGAAACGGGGGGAGGGATGACGGGATCCTTTGCCCCCACGGCGGTTGTGATCGGCGCTTCGGCAGGCGGGCTTAAGGCCCTGTCGGATATTCTGCCGCATCTTCCGGCGGATTATCCCTTGCCCATCATGGTCGTCGTCCATATTCCACCGGACAAGCCGAGCCTGATCGCGTCGCTGTTTGACGACAAGTGTGCGATGGTCGTGTCCGAGGCCGAGGACAAGGAGATGATTGAGGGCGGGCATATCTATTTTGCGGCCCCTGACTATCATCTGCTGGTCGAAAAAGAGGGCTGTCTGTCCTTGTCGGCGGACGAGGAAGTGCTTTATTCGCGGCCGTCGATTGATCTGTTGTTCGAGAGTGCGGCCGATGCCTATGGGGCCGGACTGATCGGGATAATCTTAAGCGGGGCAAATGAAGATGGCGCGGCGGGCCTCAGGCGTATAGTGTCTGAAGGCGGGCGGGTGCTGGTGCAGACACCGGAAACCGCCATGGCGCAAGCTATGCCTGAAGCGGCGCTTAAGGCCTGTCCTTCGGCGCTGAGCCTGTCGCCGTCTGAATTGCTTGCTGAACTGAAGGAAGCCGGAGACTCATGCCTGAACGCCTGAAAACGCCCGTGCATATTCTGCTGGTGGACGATCTGGAGGAAAATCTCCTGTCGCTCGAAGCCTTGCTGCGCCGTGACGGGCTGGTGCTGCTTAAGGCGCGCTCAGGGGTCGAGGCGCTGGAGATATTGTTGCAGCAGGAAGTGGCTCTGGCGCTTCTGGATGTGCAGATGCCGGAAATGGATGGCTTTGAACTGGCGGAAACCATGCGCGGCTATGAGCGCACGCGTCAGGTGCCGATTATCTTTCTGACCGCCGGCTCTTCGGATCGTACGCGCCGCTTCAGGGGCTATGAGGCGGGGGCGGTGGATTTCCTCGAAAAGCCGATCGAGCCGGATATTCTGCGCTCGAAAATCGATGTGTTTTATGAATTGCATCGTCAGAAGCTCTATGTGTCGGCACAGCGTGATGCCTTGAGAAGCGCGTTTGAGGAGAATTTGCGCCTGCTTGAGGAAAGCCGTGCCTATGCCGCGGCCCTGAAAGAGGCGGATCAGCGCAAGGATGAGTTTCTGGCGACGCTGGCGCATGAGCTGCGTAATCCGCTGGCTCCTATTCGTAACGGATTACATATTCTCAAAATGTCGCCCAAGCCGGAAATGGCCGAGACGGTTCGGGATATGATGGATCGCCAGATGACGCATATGGTGCGTCTGATTGACGACCTGATGGATGCGTCGCGTGTCAGTCAGGGCAAGATCGACCTGAAGCGCGACTATATAAGCCTCCAGTCGGTGCTGGAGGCCGCCATTGAAGTCAGCGGGCCGCTTATTCAGGCGTCGCAGCACCAGTTTGACAGCGATATACCCGAGACGCCTCTGGTGGTGGAGGGTGACCTGACGCGTCTGGCGCAGGTGGTCGGTAATCTTTTGAACAATGCCGCCAAATATACCCCTAACGGGGGGCAGATTCGCCTGAGCCTTACGCGTGACGGCGAAGAGGCCGTTATCTGCGTCAGCGATACGGGGCTGGGGATCGACGCGGACATGCTGCCCAAGGTGTTTGAGTTGTTTGCTCAGGTGGATCGCAATATGAACTGGTCGCAGGGCGGGCTGGGGATCGGGCTGGCGCTGGCGCAGAAGCTTGTGCATATGCATGGCGGGCAGATTCATGCCGAAAGCGCCGGGCGGGATCAGGGATCAAGCTTCTTTATCCGTTTGCCGCTGAGTGGTGTGACGCCTGAGGTCAGCGAGGCGGCGTCTGTGCCGCGCACCCAGACGCCGCTGGATGTGCTGGTGGTCGATGACAATCGGGAGTCGGCGCAGACAACCAGCTGGATGCTGGAGCTGATCGGGCATAATACACGCGTCGCCAATAGCGGACTTAAGGGGATCGAGATGGCGCTGGCCTCACCGCCGGATGTGATCATGCTCGATATCGGCATGCCTGACCTTGATGGCTATGAGGTCTGTCGCCGGTTGCGCCAGACGCCGGAAATGCGCGACACCCTGATTGTGGCCCAGACCGGCTGGGGACAGGAACGCGACCGCGAAACGGCCTATGAGGTGGGGTTTGACCATCACATCACCAAGCCGGTCAGTATGGAACAGGTCAGCGCGATTCTTGCGGAGGCCTATGGTCGCGATAAATAGGGCGGGCCTTGCCGGTTTACGGCGCGACGCCTGAAGGCAAAAGTTTCGTTATCCTTCAAAATGACGCGTTTTGCTTCGCGCTGATTGTTTCGGGTGTGAAGTGAGGCGCTGTGCGTTTTTTATGTGTCAATAATGCCGCTTTTTCTTTCGTTAAAAATACAAAACGAAAGATTCCCATGGACAGGATCGCAAAACTGTACGTAAATCGCAACATAAGTAATGTGTTGACGATACAGGTTTGGGTCTGACGGGTCATTTCACTCTGCTTTCCCCCTTCATGGATACCGTCAACATGCGGCGCATGAACGATCCGTTCGGCACCAGGGCTTGAGCGTTGATAACCCGGAAGCGGTCGCCCAGAGGCCGCTGGCCTGACCACACTCTTTGAAGGGGACACACAGTTATGAAAACACACGCGCGGTATACCATTTCGCGATACGCCCTTGTGATGGCGACCTCGCTGTTTACGGCCGGTGGCTTTGCGTCGGTTCAGGCGCAGGTGGCGGGGGATGAAGCGGCGGGCGAAGTGACCGAGGTGGTTGTGGTCGGGGTGCGCGGCTCAGTGGCGCGTGCGGTCAAGCTCAAGCGCGATGCATCAACCGTGCAGGATTCGATCAGCGCCCTTGAACTGGGCATGTTCCCTGATGACAATGTGGCGGATTCGCTCAGTCACATCACCGGCGTGTCGATTTCGCGCACGGCGGGCGGCGAAGGCCAGCGGGTCAGTGTGCGGGGTCTGGGGCCTGAATATACGTTGTCGACCTTCAATGGCCGGATACTGGCGACCGATGGGGCGGGGCGTGACTTTGCCTATGATGTGCTGCCGTCCGATGTCATCAGCGGGGCCGATGTCGTCAAGGGGGCCGAGGCGTCATTGACCGAAGGCGGCATCGGGGGGCTGATCAATCTGCGCTCGGCCAGTCCGTTCGACAAGCGCGGTCAGAACGGCATTGTGCGCATCGAAGGTGATCGTAACCTGATGTCGGAGCTTAACGGCCGCAAGCTGTCGGGTGTCTATAGCAACACCTTTGCCAATGACACCATGGGCGTGATGTTCGGGGTGGTGCTTGAGGAACGCGATGACCGGACGGACGTGGCCGGTAATGACGGCGGCTGGACACGTAATGCCGACCCGAACGACGAAAGCTGGCTGTGGGGTAATGCCTGGGGCGGCAGTATCGATCCGAACGGCAATGGCGAACTGGATGAAGACGAATATGGCCTGATCGGGCCGGGTCAGTTCCGCGTCGGTTCTATACTGGAAAAGAAAAAGCGCACCGCCTATTCGGCCAAGCTTGAGTGGCGTCCGAGCGATAATTTCCGTCTGGTGGTTGATGGACTGGCGACCAAACTGGATTCGCCGCAGGTCGGTTATCAGCAGTCCTTTTATCCGCTTTATGCCGCGGATCGCTGGTCGAACATGGTGATCGAGAACGGCATTGTCACAGGCTTTGATATGGACAATGCCGATCCGGAAATGCGACTCAATCCGGAACTGCTTAATCAGACATCACACCGTGTGGTGGACACAAAACTGTTTGGCGTCAACGCCGAATGGCAGGTATCGGACAGCCTGACCC
>JBCEBX010000171.1:1625-4178 GCA_039206455.1 Asticcacaulis sp. | reverse complement strand
CCCGCAGGGGTGTCGTCAAGAAAGCCGCGCTTATCGCTCGAAAAAGGGCGAATGTCCACAGTTTCCAAAGCCCAAATCTGAGATTCTTTCCAGGCTGTGCCAATGATCGACACCCCGAGCGGCCCGGGGAAGGCTTCGGGGCACATGGTCAGGACAGAAACAGTGTAGGGCGCAGGGCTTTCAGACATAGGGGCGGGCCTTAGCACAAAGCCGGTTTAAGGCAAAGTGGCTTATTGGGCGGGTTATCTGGGCCATGTATCGGGACTAAGGCTCAGGACCTCACCGGCCAGATAAAGTGAACCACAGATCAAAACGCGTTGAGGGGTGGCATTAAGGCTTTTGACGGCGTCAAGTGGGCTATCGGCCACCGAGGCTGTGAAGCCCTTGTCACGAGCCACAGCCACAAGGGTATCGGGCGCGATAGCGGCGTCGGACGCAAAGCCTACGCAACTAATGACCGGAGACAGTCCCGCAAAGGCCGAGAAAAACTCAGCGGCGTCCTTGGTGTTCAGCAGCCCGCAAATCAAATGCAACGGCTTGGGGTCGCGCACCTGAAGATCGTCCAGATGCGTCCGCAAGGCGCGTGCCGCGTGGGGGTTATGCCCGCCGTCAAGCCACAGTTCGCTTTGCGCAGGCAGGGCGTCATATAAGGGGCCCGCCTTAAGGCGCTGCATACGGGCGGGCCAGAAAGCGGTTTGTAATCCGGTATCTATGGCCTCAACGGGTATATCAAGCAGCCGTGCCGCCTTTATAGCCAATGCGGCATTTTCAATCTGATGGGCACCCTGAAGGCTCGGTAGCGAAAGATCAAAAAGAGCGTCTTCATCCTGAAACACCAGCCGGCCATTTTCGGCATAGGCATAAAAACCTTCACCGGCGCTATAGAGCGGGGCGTGACGTTTCAGCGCCTGACGGACAATCACCGCTTCGGCTTCTTCGGGCTGACGCGCACTAATGACCGGCACGCCCTGTTTGATGATGCCCGCTTTTTGCTTGGCGATAGTCGTCAGATCATTACCCAGCAAGGCCTTATGATCATAGTCAATCGGCGTGATAATTGTCAGGCGCGGCTGTTCAATGACATTGGTCGAATCGAGAACTCCGCCGAGACCCGTTTCCAGCAGCAGCAAATCCGCAGGCGTTTCCGAAAAGGCCAGAAAGGCGGCGGCGGTGGTGGCCTCAAAAAAGGTCAGGGGCTGACCGGCATTGGCGGTTTCGACGCGGTCAATCACATCCCCCAGACGGGCATCGTCAATCAGCGTTCCGGCCAGTCGGATACGCTCAGAAAAATGCACCAGATGCGGTGAACTATAGACATGGACGCGTAATCCGGCGGCCTCAGCCATGGCGCGTAGCAAGGCGATGGTTGAGCCCTTGCCATTGGTGCCCGCCACATGCACCACCGGCGGCAGACGCTTTTGCGGATCACCAAGGGCGGCACAGACACGCTCTGTCCGGCCCAGCGTCAGGTCAATCCCTTTCGGGTGCAAGGTCTGCAAGCGTTCAAGGGCGGCCTGAGTCGAAGGGCCTGTCAGTCTGGGCATGTCACGGTTCCGCATAAGTCGCCTGAGCGTTAGCCAAGCCGTGAAACAAGGGCAAGCGGTAAAGCGAATATGGTTTGACAGAACAGGGATACGGGTTTACTTAACCTATAAGTTAAATAGTGAGCCGCGTTGATGTCCTCTGATCCCCTGTCCCTGACTTTTCATGCGCTGGCTGATCCGACGCGGCGGGCCATACTGGCGCGTTTGTCTCTGGGTGAAACCAGTGTCAATGAACTGGCGAAGCCTTTTGACATCAGCTTGCCGGCGGTGTCCAAGCATCTGAAAGTTCTGGAAAAAGCGGGCTTGATCAGTCGTGGGCGTGAGGCGCAGTGGCGACCCTGTCGGCTTGAGACAGAGCCCATGCAGGAGGTCGATATGTGGCTTAGAGACTATCGCAAGATTTGGGAGGCGCGGCTTGACCGGCTTGAGGCCTATGTTGAGCGGTTGCAGGCACAGAGTAAGGCAGAGTCAGAAAAGGACAAGCCATGACCGCTGCCCTGTTTTCAGATTTTGAGGTCAGTTTCCCGACCGAAATCGACATTGTCATGACCCGCACCTTTAAGGCCCCGCGCGACCTTTTGTTTCGGTTGTGGTCTGAGCCTGAGCATGTGAGGCAATGGTGGGGGCCGGAAGGGTTCATCAACCATCAGGTCGAGATCGATTTTCAGGTCGGCGGGCGTTTTTTCGTCAGTATGGCCGCGCCTGACGGCACGCTCTATCCCTGCGAAGGCATCTATACGGACATCGTATCGGGTGAGCGTATCGTCTACGAAGGTAACGCCCATATCGATAACCCCTGTGGCGCCGGTCTGCCGCCTCAGGCGATTGTCACCGTAAGCTTTAAGGATGAACTGCAAAAAGACGGCAGCCTGCATACACGTCTGACACTACACACAAAACTACTTACGCCTGACCGGACACAGGCGGCCGTTAATGGCGGCTATGTCATCGGCTGGCAGGGTGCGCTTGGGCGGCTTGAAACGGCGATCAGCAATTAATAATGGAGGAT
>JBCEBX010000171.1:0-1615 GCA_039206455.1 Asticcacaulis sp. | reverse complement strand
AATTTTGACGGAACCTGTGAGGAAGCCTTTACCTTCTACGCAGAGGCGCTGGGCGGTGAAATTGTTTTCATGCTCAAACACAAGGATGCACCTGCGGATGCAGGCCTTTCGCCTGAGTGGGAAAATCTGGTGATGCATGCCTGTATTAAGGTGGGCAATGCCACCTTATTGGGGGCCGATGCGCCGGGGGCCTATTATCAGACTCCTCAAGGGTTTGCGGCTTCCATTCAGGTGGAAACACCTGAAGAGGCTCAGACTATTTGGGATCGTCTTTCTGAGGGTGCGCGTTTCATCACCATGCCCATTGCGGAAACCTTCTGGTCGCCAAAATTTGGCATGCTGACTGACCGCTTCGGCACACCTTGGATGATCAACACCGTAACGCCGAATTGCGGCTGAGAAAGGTCAATCATGTCCGATGTCTCTGAACGTGAACTGGTGCTGACACGCACGCTTAAAGCACCACGCCACCTGTTGTGGCGTTGCTGGACGGAGCCCGCACTGTTGGAAAAGTGGTTCTGCCCCGAGCCCTGGCGGGTGACGGATGTCGAACTTGATGTCCGTGCGGGCGGCAGTCAAAGCTTTGTCATGCGTGGGCCTGATGGAGAGGTGATGCCGCAACAGGGCGTTTATCTTGAGGTCATTGAAAACGAAAAACTGGTGACGACAGATGCCTATGTGCGGGCATGGGAGTCTTCAGAAGATCCGTTTATGACCGCGATTGTCACCTTTGAGGACGCGGGCAATGGCGAAACCCTTTATACGGCCCGCGCGCGTCACTGGTCGGCTGAAAAGAAGCAGCAGCACGAAGAAATGGGCTTTCACGAGGGGTGGGGCATCTGCGCCGACCAGCTGGAGGCTCTGGCCCAAACCTTGAAATAGGCAACAGGCACCGAAATACACAACAGGAGGAACGAGATGAAGCATACCCCTTTATTCCCGGCGCCTTTACTTCTGGGGTTTTTCGGGCTTATGGCCTGTGCCCCCAGACCGGATGCACCGCCACCCGAAGCGGTTAAATCGGCGTCACCGGCTCCGCTTCCGGCGGCGGTAGCGACCGAAGCGCCTTCGGGTGAATATCGGATTGATGCCAGCCACACCAGTGTGACCTTTCGGGTCAATCATACCGGTTTTTCCGAATATACCGGTGGCTTTGACAAGGTGTCCGCAAACCTTACGCTTGATCCTGTAAATCCTGAAAAATCATCCCTGACGGCCACCATTGATGTGCACTCTCTCGATATACCGGCACCGCCGCAGGGATTTTTGAATGATATGCTGGGGGAGGTGTGGTTTGATGCGGCAAAGCACCCGAAGATCACTTTCGTCTCTACCTCAATTGAACGTACCGGTGCTGATACCGCCAAAGTGCAGGGGAATCTGACCTTACGCGGTGTGACAAAGCCTGCTGTGTTTGATGTGAAGTTCAATGGCGGCTATGCGGGAATGGCCGTTTATGATCCCAATGCCCGTGTCGGTTTTTCAGCGACGGGCAATATCAAGCGCTCCGATTTTGGCATGAGCTACGGCATACCGGAACCGGGTTCAAAGATGGGCGTTGGCGATGAGGTATTGATCCTGATTGAAACGGAATTTACCGGCCCACCGCTTAAAC
>JBCEBX010000170.1:0-4215 GCA_039206455.1 Asticcacaulis sp. | reverse complement strand
CCCTTGAAGTTTTCACCGACCTTGTTGAGTTTGACATCCAGAACGATAGGCTTGGTGACGCCCTTGATGGTCAGGTCGCCGGTTACCTTGGCTGTGTCGGCACCGGTGACATCCACCTTAGTGCTTTTGAAGGTTGCGGTCGGGAAGGTTGCGGCATCAAAGAAATCAGCGGATTTCAGGTGGTCGTTAAAGGCCGCCACACCGGAATTGATGCTGTTGATGTCAAAGGTTACTTCGACCGAACTGGCGGCAGGGTTGTCCTGATCAAGGATCAGCGTACCGCTGGCGCTCTGGAACTTTGCGGTCGGGTTAGAAAAGCCGAAATGGCTCCAGCTGAACACGACTTCGGTGTGGGTGTCATCGAGATTATAGGTAACGGGCGCGGCAAATGCCGCAGGTGCCAGAGAACCGGCAATAAGGGTCAGGCCAAGGGCCGCAGATTTCAGGAGACCGTAACGCATGAGAAAAATCCTTAGATGAAAAACGAGGATACATTCGTAACTATAATAGTTACCGTTTACAGTTTCAAGACAAGCCTACTACAGGACGCATAAAAAAACGCGAAGAAACGTCGTTCGCGTTTTTTCAGTCACGGCTGGGTAGGGGAAGCGAGAGGTCAGTGGTCAGCGGCGATCTAAAGTGGCCACCTGATGGGCCATCAGGGTCCTTATGTCTTCGTCATTTACGCCGTCACGTTGCATCAGCAGGCGCACAATAGGATCGGCCAGCATTTCTTCCAGCGTCAGTTCATATTGACTGAACCGGCGGGGTGACATCTCAGACATCTGCACCTCCTGTGACGGTATATAGGCATTGCCCCACCTGCATTATGATGATATTGAGAATGAATTGCAATTAAAATATCAGTAAGGGTTCATATCATGCAGGCGGATATCAGGACGGATAACGGGGAAAATCGCGATATTCGTACCCTGTCCTATGCGGAACATTTCCTGATATGGGCCGTCAGAACCTCAGTGGCCTGCTCGGTGCAGTGCCGTACCCTGCACCGCGAATTTTCGCATGCTTTCGGAGGGCAGGAAAGCGAGGGCATCCTCGCGTTTCATAATATTGTTGGTCTGCTGGCGAAGGGTCGCCGGAAATTGCGCCTTGGGCGACCGGGGCACATAGAGACAACCAGAGACGAGATGGCTCTGCTGGCTCTGTTCGCGGCGGCGCAAAAGGGCAATGAAGACCGTTTCCTTGCCCATGCCCGCTGGATTATGGGCAAGGAGCCGCCTGAGGCGCTTTATCTGGCGGTGCGGGTTATGGTGCAACTGCTCGAGGCGCGCGGCTACAGGTTGCGTGATCTCTGTCTGCCGGTTGTCTCGAGACCAGAGTCGTCTGCCGAAACCTTGCGCAGGGTGCACTAAGGATGCAGGATCAGGCTTGACGGCGTCGCTTCAAAGCGGCGCAGGCGGCCGAGGTAGCTCATGCCCAGAAGCGATGTCGACAGACCATCGCGTATGACCAGCGCTTCGACGTTCTGCATTCGGCTCTGGCCGATTCCCATGGAATCGATCATGACATGCGCGGCCTTGGTCTTGCCCATGGCTGTGGTCACGTCACGGTCATAGGTTAAACGGTTGGGGTCCACCCCGAGGCGTCGGGCATCCTCAGGGGTCAGAGCGACGACCGACGCGCCGGTATCCACCAGAAAACGCACGACCGTCTGATTGACGCGGGCCTCGGCCCAGAAATGGCCGTCGGTGGCCTTGGGGATAGCGGTAATGCCGCCAATGACCGCGGCTTCGCTATTCATGGCGATGCTGTCGGATACAGGGTACGTCTGCGCATAGCTGACAGCGGGGGCTGAAGGCGCAGTAACGATGCGCTCAAGCTGTGCGACCGCCAGGCCAGACAGCACGGCGCACACTATGGCCGAGGCCATAACTACGGCAGACTTAGACATCCATCACTCACATTCTGTTTTTTAGACGGCTCTTCAGGCCGATAAGGACAGTCTAGTTCAGGATGGTTGTTTTATCGTGAATCATAACGAAAATGATTTTCGGCTGTCTGTTATGGAAATGGGATTGTAAAAAATATCATATAGATCAATTTTTTTTATGAAATTTACTGCATTTTATATTCCGGACACAGAATAATTATTGCCAGATGAACTGCCTGTGTCAGGATGGTTTTCACTGGAATATTTCCGAGCGCGTTAACCTTTGTACGTACCGACAGGTTGAAAGGAGCCCCTCATGAATGATCACGAAAAGAAGCAGCATGCCATGACGTCTTTTGCCTTGTTTGGCGGGGTGCTGCTCAGTCCTAAGCCTGAGCGACGGGCGGTAAGCCGACCTCAGGATTATAAGCCTTTAGGGAAAAAGTAATCACGGCTTTTGGCTCAATTGCGCCCGCTTCTTCCGATAACCGGAAGGGCGGGCTTTTTGTTGTGTCTGGATTTGCGGCATAAAAAAACCCGACCTGTATAATTACAGGTCGGGTTCTTTTTTCGTGCGATCAAAATCGACTTTGCATCAATCCCTAAGGATTAGAACGCGATGTCGATGGTCGAACGACGGTTCAGAGGCTCTTTCACGCCGTCGCCAGTGGCAACCGCAGGAGCCGATTCACCCTTCCAGTCAACCGCGAGGATCGAACCGGCAACACCGAGACCGGCCAGAGCGTCAGCCACAGTCTTGGCGCGACGTTCAGACAGGCGGATGTTGTAGGCAGCCGAACCGGAGGTATCAGCGTGACCGACAACCACAACGCGGGTTGCGTTACCAGCCTTCGAATAATCAGCGGCCTGTTGGACGATCGCCTGAGCGTCGGCAGTCAGGGTCGACTGGTCAAATTCGAAGTACACCGTGAACTCACGTGCTTCGTACGCAACCGGTGGAGGTGGCGGCGGAGGCGGTGGAGGAGGCGGTGGGGGAGGAGGAGGCGGTGGGGGAGGAGGCGGGGGGGGGGGGGGAGGCGGTGTCGGCGAACCGAACGCCCAACGCAGACCAACCGTTGCCGTCTGGTTGTTGAACTTACCCGAGAAGTCACCCGGAGCATAAGTGCCGCCACCGTGGACATAATCGCCAGTCGCACCGATAGAAACCTTCTCTGTCGTCAGGTAACGATAGGTGAAGTCAAGGTTCAGGCGGTCAGACAGAGCCCAGGCAAAACCAGCCAGAGCCTGATAGGCAGCAACAGTGTCTTCACCTTCGATGGTGACGACGCCATTACCTGTGCCCGGTGTATAACGACCGGTGAAGTCAGCCTTCACGCGGTTCAGACCAACACCAACACCGACGAACGGATGGAAAGAGGATTCCGGAACGAAATCATAGATCAGGTTAACCATAAAGGTCGTTTGATCAAAAGTTCCGGTTGGGTTCAGCAAAGCTGTGTCTGCGGGCCGAGCAATAGTTGGGTTGCTAGGGCCGTGGTCGCGCTGGAAACCATAAGCCGCGTCAACATCACCAGGGCGGTAACCGCCTTCAAATTCTACGCGCCAGTTAGGGCTGTAACGGTAACCCAGACGGGCAAAACCAGCCCAGTCATCATCGGTGGAAACGTCGTAAGCAAACGGCGCACCATCAATATAGTTGTTAGCGGACTTAGCTTTCCACTCAGACTTCCAGTTGTAGCCGAGGTCGACAGCGCCGTACCAACCTTCGGTTTGGGCGTGAGCGACGCCTGTCGCTGACACCATTGCAGCGAGAGCAGCGCCCGCCAGCAAATTGAGTTTCATAATATATGCCCTCTCTTGGCCTTCGAACGAACAGCCGAATAATCGACTGAATGCCGTATTTAACGGCGGTAATTGATAACTTTATGAGTACGCTTTGCCTAGCGCTTAAACACAGCATTTGGCTAAAAACATAGTTTTTGTGTCGTGTTTAGGGGTGACTGACACCTGAAAGACACGCTTAAATGAGTGTGGCTTGTCCTGAACAGCGATACCTCTATCAGTTCGCTTCTGCGATGTAAATTTTCAATAATTAAATGCGCAAAATCATTAAAATCACTTGCGAAATTTTTTTCAGGTGAGTAGGAGGGCGACCTCAAGGATCACGCACGCCCGATGTCGCCAGCTTTTATGCGGTGACAATCGGCGCAACCTTCAGGAGAGGTGGCTGAGTGGTCGAAAGCACCGCACTCGAAATGCGGCATACTCGCAAGGGTATCGTGGGTTCGAATCCCACCCTCTCCGCCACATGTGGATCCAGGCAAGTCCAACCAGATCCAACATTTACTGAAATCATTGCATAA